>NZ_BBIY01000062.1:0-3103 GCF_000744065.1 'Chrysanthemum coronarium' phytoplasma | reverse complement strand
AAACAATTACTATCTTTTTTATTCTTTTTTTATAGAAAAACAATAATTTTATTGCCAAAATAGCTCAATAGGTAGAGCAACTGATTTGTAATCAGTAGGTTACGGGTTCGATTCCTGTTTTTGGCACCACTTTATTGTCCCGTTAGCTCAGCTGGTAGAGCACTTGACTTTTAATCAAGGTGTCGAAGGTTCGACTCCTTCACGGGATACCACTTTTTATTAATCTTTCTTTTTCTTTTTTTATTTTTATACAAAATACAAAAAATGTTTATATGTTTGCCTGGATGGTGGAATCGGTAGACACGTGGGACTTAAAATCCCATGGTTTATAGCCGTGTCGGTTCAAGTCCGACTCCAGGTACCATTTTGGGGCTTTAGCTCAGCTGGAAGAGCATCTGTCTTGCACACAGAAGGTCAGCGGTTCGATCCCGCTAAGCTCCACCATAAAAACATTAACATTAATATATTAATCTTAAAATGATGGCGGTGTAGCTCAGCTGGCGAGAGTGTACGGTTCATACCCGTGAGGTCGAGGGTTCGAATCCCTCTGCCGCTACCATGGACCTGTAGCTCAGCTGGTCAGAGCTACCGGCTCATAACCGGTTGGTCGTAGGTTCGAATCCTACCGGGTCCACCATTTTTTTGGAGGAATACCCAAGTCCGGTTGAAGGGGTCAGTCTTGAAAACTGAGAGGTCCGAAAGGACGCGGGGGTTCGAATCCCTCTTCCTCCGCCATCAATTAAATATTATATCGCGGGGTAGAGCAGTTTGGTAGCTCGTCGGGCTCATAATCCGAAGGTCATAGGTTCGAATCCTATCCCCGCAACCAAAATTGGTCCGGTGGTGTAGTGGTTAACATGCTTGCCTGTCACGCAGGAGATCGCGGGTTCAAGTCCCGTCCGGACCGCCATAGGCTCTGTAGCTCAGTCGGTAGAGCAGTGGCCTGAAGAGCCTCGTGTCGACAGTTCGATTCTGTCCGGAGCCACCATATTATTTTCTGATTTTATTTTTTTAACTATATCTTTCTTAAGCCAAATAAACAAATGAGTAGCCCCAAAAAGGCTACTTTTATCTTTTTATATTGTCTTTTATTAAATATTATAACTATTTTAAAATTATTTCCATATGAGACTACAGAATATAAAATTAAAACCACCTTTTGGGGTGGTTTTTTTATTAATATAAATTATAAATACAACTTAAAATTAACATTCGTCTACATTTTTGATTTGTTCCAAATGTCCTAAAAGTTCATTTTTTATTTTATCTATTTGTTTGATTGTTTTTTCTATTATTTCTTTAGTCTTAGGTTCTTTGGTTTGTTTTTCTAAATTTTCCAAATATTAAGGAAAATCTTGTAGATAAAAAAGCAGATCATTTTTACTTCCCATATAATATGGATTTGCATTCAGGACACAACTAAAATTATTAATTTCTTCTTGCTTTTGTATTAGAAAGTTATATAAATGTTTACATATAGTTTCGGTTTTACACATCATTACAAAACAATTATTAGTGGCAAAAATAGGTTCATTGTGATAACAAATATTTTTTTGTTTTCCTCCTCTTGTAATTGTTACGCTATAAGAGCCTGTATTATATTTATTACAATATTCCTTTTTTTGTCCTTTTCCTCCATGGGTCCATAAGTATTTGCCAGATGGTTCAGGTTTTTGATGTTCTTCGTGAATATTTTTAATTGTAAAATATTTTTGCAAAGAAATGTTACTTAAAAAAACATTTAATATATTGTTCAAAAAAAATTCTAAACCTTTGGTTTTAATATTTTTACTTTTTTTATTTAAGTTTTTTAAATTTTCAATGCCTTTTTGATTTTTTTGTAATAATTTATATAAAGTTTGATATTCTAAATCTTTTATATTTTTTGTATTTATAATAAAACAATTACTCAATGCCCAAAAAGGTTTTTCGTGATAATGAACATATCCGCTATCTCTTCCTATGGTTATAGTTCCTGCGTTTTGATTTGCTCTTTCACTTTTACCTTTTGAATATGTTTTTTTATTTCCTCCCATTATTGAGTATTTACCATTTGGACTTTTAGGAGGTTTTTTCTCTCCAGAATCAATTTTTATGAATTTATTTTTTTTATCTTTGTTTTATTAGAAGACATTTTTTACCTCT
This sequence comes from 'Chrysanthemum coronarium' phytoplasma, assembly GCF_000744065.1. Lineage (NCBI taxonomy): Bacteria > Bacillati > Mycoplasmatota > Mollicutes > Acholeplasmatales > Acholeplasmataceae > Candidatus Phytoplasma > 'Chrysanthemum coronarium' phytoplasma. The sequence goes on along the minus strand of NZ_BBIY01000062.1, from coordinate 958 downwards.
CTTTTATGATTAAACTTTTTATAAATATATCTACATTATTAAATATTTTATCTTTTTTTATCTTTGTTGTATTAAAGCAAAATATTTAATAATATTTATATACTTTTTTAAATTACACTTTCACTATTAATATTATATAAACAAATGGAAAAATAAAATTATGTTTTTGTACATAATTTTATTTTCTATCACTTATTTTTTCTATTTTTTTCAATAACAAAGAAACTAATAACACCAAAACTAAATAAACAAAGACAGGCACTATTAAAGCCAATATTTTTGCATTTGCACTTGCAACAGATGCGTTTACTGTGCTTCCTGCATTATAAAGTTCATTTATGCCAATAACTCCAAAAACACTACTATCTTTGATATTAACAATAAATTCATTAGAAATTCTTAATAAAGATTTACGGACAACTTGGGGACACACAACCTTTTTAAAGGTTTGTGTTTGTGTCATCCCCAAAGATAATGATGCTTCAATTTGTCCAGAGTCAAAAAATTCCATATTTTTAATCATAACTTCAGCAAGATAAGCAGCTGAGTTAAAAATAATTACAAATAAACCAGATTGCAATGGAGTTAACCATTTAAAATAACCAGTTCCTTTGAGTCCGAAATGAAAAAACATTGCTTGCAACATCATAGGAATACTTTTAATAATAAAAATATAAACATTAATGCTTTTATCAAGTATTTTAAAGAAATATTGTTTTTTTAAACTCATTTTTGTATGTTTATTAAGAGTTATGATTCCTTTAATATAAAGCACACATAAAGATACTATAAAAGCTCCTATGGTACCAAATAAAGCAATTTTAAATGTGGTGTCAAAGCCTTCTTTATATAATGGATAATATATTTTTAATAATCTTTTTAATAAATTAAACCAATTAAAAATATTTGACATTATTATAAATTAGCATTTTCATCTTTTGAATGTTGAACAGCTTTT
>NZ_BBIY01000063.1:0-3042 GCF_000744065.1 'Chrysanthemum coronarium' phytoplasma | reverse complement strand
AATTTTGTCCAAAAACATTTTGAGCGTTACAATATTCAAACTCTTAATGATTTTTATTATGAAATTGCTAAAAAACAATTAAATCCTAAGTCATTAATTAATAAATTGCTTGTTTTAACCAAAGAAACTTTAAGTCAAAATATTTTGCAAAAACAAATGGCAAAATCGCATAACAAACTCAAACATCAAAGTGAGACAGGCGTTATTATTGAAGGTCTTAGAAATCCTAAATTAAAATTGGCAAGTTGTTGCACCCCTGTTTATAACGACGAAATCCTAGGATTTGTCACTAAAGGAAGAGGTATTATTGTGCATCGCAAGGAATGTAATAATTTAGCTCAATGTGATGAAAAAAGATTAATTACTGCTTCATGGCAACAAGACCCTACTATTGCTAAATATCCTGCTTGGATTAGTATTATTGCTTCTACCAAAGATACTTTAGTGCAACAAATTATTAATAAAATTAACAGTTTTAATGTAAGTATTTTAGAATTTAATGTTATTAATAAACAAAAATTAGAAACTATTATTAAGATTAGGATTTTAATAGCTAATACTAAAGAATTAAATAATCTAATTACTAATTTATATAAAATTTCGCAAATTTATCAAATTCAAAGAATCAATAATTAAATAATTTATTATTTATAATGCAGACAATTATTTATTCCCCATTTATTTTTATTTTATTTTACTCCATATATTAATGATGCCTTATTAAAATTATTTTGTTTATTGTGTGTTTGTGTGTATTTTTTAAATCATTTTCATGTATTTTTTAAAGCTTTATTAGCACAAAAAATTAAAAAATATAAAATCTCCAACAACAAAAACCCAAAAAGCTTTATCAAAACTTTTATCCCAAAATAACAAAAAAATAACAAAAAAATAATCATCACAAAATTAAAACCCAACCCAATCCCAAAAGCAAAGGAGCCCAAAGATGTTTTCTAAAATTAAAGGTACTTATGATTTGATGTCAGATAAAATGGTTTGTTGGCAAAAAGTAGAAAATCACATTCGCACTTTGTTTGCCAAGTATCATTTGCAAGAAATAAGAACCCCTATAATTGAATATCGTGGTGTTTTTGATAGAGCAGCTCAACATTCAGAAATGGTTTCCAAAGAAACTTATACTTTTGCAGATAAAAAAGAACGTTTTATTACTTTGCGTCCCGAAGGAACTGCTGGTGTTATTCGTAGTTATGTGGAAAATAAATTAGATAAAACCTCACAATTACACAAGTTTTTTTATTATGGACCTTGTTTTCGCTATGAAAGACCTCAAAAAGGACGCTATCGTCAATTTCATCAAGTAGGAGTAGAAATTTTAGGACAATCAAACCCTTTTTTAGATGTAGAAGTAATTGCTCTTGCCTATGAAACCATCAAATCATTAGGGATTTGTGATATTACTGTGAAGATTAATTCTTTGGGATGTAAAACTACATACAATAATTATTTACAAGTTTTTAAAAACTATTTACAAGCACACTATCAACAATTATGTCCTTTATGTCAAGAAAGATTTGAAAAAAATATTTTGCGTATTTGGGATTGTAAAAATTGTAACAACGAACCTTTTTTAAAGCAAGCACCACGCATTTTTGACCATCTTGTTGAGGACGCCAAAGTTCGTTTTTTACAAGTTTTAGAAGGGCTTAAACAAATGAATGTTAATTTTGAATTGTGTCATGATTTAGTACGTGGACTTGATTATTATACTCATAGCGTTTTTGAAATTGTTTATAATAACGAACAAGGACATCAAGCAGTTTTAGGTGGGGGTGGTTGTTATGATAATTTAGTTACTTTATTTGGAGGAAACCCTTCGCCTGGTATTGGTTTTGCCTTAGGCATGGAACGTTTAATGTCGATTTTAGCCACTCATTCCTTTTGCAATAAAAATATCTTACCTTCTTTGGATGCCTTTATATTAGTTAGTGTGCCGCAATTTTTTTATCAAGGACTTGCACTTGCAACAACTCTCCGCCATCAAGGTTTTTCCGCCGATCTTAATTATCAGTTTTTATCTTTTTCCAAAAGTCTGAAACAAGCCTTAAAACAACAACCCCTTTATCTTTTAATTCTGGGACCAAAAGAATTTGACAACAATCAAATTACAATCAAAAATACTGACACCCAACAGCAAACCACCATATTGCAAAAAGATGTTGTTTCTTATTTTCAAAACAACAAGGAGTTAAATTAATTCATGAAAACTAAATATAGCCATTATAACAATCAATTACAACTTGCCCATCAAGGAAAAACAGTTTTTCTAAAAGGTTTTATTTTTCGTAAACGCAACTTAGGAAAAACTCTTTTTTTTGACTTACGTGATGTTTCTGGTATCGTTCAATTATTAGTTAAAGAAAACAATCCACAATACGACAAAATAGCTTTAATTAAATTAGAAACAGTCGTGCAAATTAAAGGTCAAGTAATTGAAAGAATCAATAAAAATCCTGATTTGCCAACTGGTGATATTGAAATTTTAGTATCTCATATTGAAATTTTAAGTGAGGCTCAAACCTTACCTTTAAATGTGTTTCAAAGTCAAGAAAGTTTAGAAGAAACCAGACTTAAATATCGTTATTTGGATTTAAGAAATCCTGAAGTTAAACATTTTTTGATTCAAAGACACCACATTACCCAAAGTATTCGTCAAACTCTTTTGAAAAATGATTTTTTAGAACTAGAAACTCCAATTTTATCTAAATCAACTCCTGAAGGAGCAAGAGATTATTTAGTTCCTTCCAGAATTTATCCAGGTAATTTTTATGCCCTTCCTCAATCTCCCCAACTTTTTAAACAATTATACATGATTGCAGGATTTGAAAGGTATTTTCAAGTAGCACGTTGTTTCCGCGATGAGGACCTCAGATCTGATAGACAACCTGAATTTAGTCAAATCGATATTGAAACATCTTTTTTAAATCAAGATGAAATTATGTCCTTAACAGAAGAAATTATAGTAGATTTATTTGCCAATATTTGGAAAAAACCACTTTCTCAACCCTTTTTAAGATTAACTTA
>NZ_BBIY01000064.1:0-2901 GCF_000744065.1 'Chrysanthemum coronarium' phytoplasma | reverse complement strand
AACTTCCAAATCCAAACGAAACTCCCAAACCAAACGAAGCCTCCCAACCAACTACAAACCAACCAAACGAACAACAAGAATTACCATATAAACCAGAACCAGCCCAAGAAAATGAAGTTTTTAAAAGACATAAACAAGCCAAAAAACAACAAGACAAACAAAGAGAAACTTGTGAAAAAGAAACTAGACAACAATACGAAAAATTATATGATTATTTTTATGATAAAGATACTTTTACCAAATATTGGAATCAAAGAAATCAAAGACAAACTAAACCAAATCCTATTTTTGAAAAAATTTTATCCTTGAGTGGAGCTAATCAAGCATCTGATTTAGAAAGTGCCTTAAACCAATATTTTAATTATCTTATTGCAGTTCTAACAACTAAATATGTTTTGGAAGAATACAATATCCAAAAAAACTCCAATTCCCAAGAGCTAACTTCCCAAACAGAAAAATTTTCTTTAAGAGATGAAGATGATCTAAAACGAACCCAACTTTCAAGTTTTCAAACTGATTATTCTAATTTGCAATTTAGAATTGAGTTTTTGAATCTCTTTTTTAAAACTTTGTTAGAATTAAAGGAAAAACAAAAACAAGATATCAATTCTATTGTAGAAAAGTTTTATACTGAAATAAGCAATCACAATAATTTATTGCACAAAACTTCTTCTCTACTTCGTTTGCAAGAACAACCACATGATTATCTTACTTCGGTTAATCACGAAACACTACCAAATTTAGAAATAACTAAAAATAATTTTGAAGTTCGTGAGATATACCCAGAAATTGATCGTTTTTTGGCTCATGGAGATGATACTTTAATAGATGATTTTTATGGAAGCAACAAAAATAATTTCATTGATTATTTTCAAAAAATAATACAACCTGCTACTCAAGAAGTTGTTTTGCAAAACAATACTCAAATAGAGACTAATTTACCTCAATTAAAAGATGTTTATGCTAAATTTATTCTAAAAGCTCGTTGTACTATTGAAGACCAAGCTACTCTTTTAAAAACAATAACTTTTAATGATTTCAATAATCCTAATCAAAATGGTATGAAAGAAAAATCAGTCAAAGATTTAGAAAAACTTCATACTAATTATGAAAAAATATACCAAGAACAAAAAGAAACTATTCCAAAATATCAAACTTTTTTATTACAACAATTAGAAACCCAAAAAAAGATATTGCTAATCGTTTTAAAGATAGAAAACCTTATGAAATTTATTTACAACAATAAAATCTCTTACAAACACAATTACAACAAGGAATTAATGAATTAATCAATACTTATGTTACTGAACCATTATAACTTTTAGAAACGTCCAAAAATAAGGTTCAAACAGAAATTACCAAGATTAAAAATTTTATCCAAGAAAATCCAATTGATAATCTTAATACAACTTCTTTAAAAAAAGATTTTGATACTTTTAATAATAATTATTGTACCAAAAGAGAAGCATTTACCGAACAACAAGCCCAAACTAAACAAGAATTAGATCAAAATTTAGCTGAATTAAAAGCTAAAATAGAATACTTAATTATTAAATATTAAGCTCTTTTGCGAGAATCAGAAGAGATGAAAACCAAATTTAATAACTTAGAACCACATGATGAATTAAATGGGGTTTTTGCAACTCCTTTAACAAAAACTAAATTTTTAAGCCTCTTAAAAAAATTACAAGACTCATAAATAGATAAAGAACTACACTACAATCAATTAATTACTAAACCAGAAACTAATTTTAAACAAAGCAGCAATGCTTATTTTTATATTCAAACTATATTACGTTTATTAACAGCACATAACACAAATATAAATACTTTTATTCAAAATTTAGAACAAGTAAAAATGCCAAAAGTACCCATTTTTGATGCAATAAACAAAGAAAATGAAAGAATAATTGAAGAAGAATATCAAAGTTATAAAGAAGCTATTAATACTTTTTTCAAGAAATCCAAACTCCAGAACAAATTACCCAAGAAGACAAAAATCTTTTTAAAGGCTAAAACACTTGGCTTAATAATGTTATGCAAAATCTACACACTAACTTATCTCAGAAAGCCCACAAAAGTAAAGAAGACCAAACTACATTAAAGAATGACTTAGAACATCATTATATTAATTTTAAAAGTAGACATGATGAAATTATGAGTCTTTTGGAAGCTTTATTTCCTAATGTGAAAAAACAAACTCAAACAGAAAAAGATATTTTACAATTAAATAATCAAAATATAGAATCAACAAACCAAAATCAAAGAGCACAAAACAACAAGGAACGTGAAATTTCAGCAGAGCAAACATCAGTTCAACAAAAAACAAGCCAAACAAAAAGAACAAGAAAAAATAAGAAATGCAATACAACAAATACAAGAAACAAAAGAAACATTTCCAGAACCCTTAATTTTAGAACCCCAAGGATAAGAATTTCCTCCAGTTTTCAATAATCCTGAATTATATCCTAATCTAGAACAAATTTTAGCATCTTATGAAAGTCATCTCAACGAACTAAACATTCAACTAGAAAGACTAAAACAAGGTTTAAAAGACATAATTCAAACATATGCAACTAAATTATTAAATTTATTAGTAACACTTTCTTTTGAATCACTTCAAGCACATAATAAAACTTTTAATTGGGTTAATAATTCTTTTCAAAATTTTGAACACACAGAACAAGTCAGAAGACAAATAAATGATTGGCTAAATCAGAGGTGAGGTTATCGTTATGAATAAAACCAATGATTATCAAAAATTAGATAATAAGTTGTCAAATCAATTAATCCATATTTGGCTTTGGGGTTTAATTGGAATTAATTTTTTATTTATAACTGTTATTTATCTTGATAATCACACTAAAATTAAAAACTTTTTGAAATATGATCTATGGGGTT
>NZ_BBIY01000065.1:0-2867 GCF_000744065.1 'Chrysanthemum coronarium' phytoplasma | reverse complement strand
CCCTTGAGTATAGGTATGTTTTAAGTTAGCTAAAAAATCAAGGTTATTTTCTTTACTCAAATCATCACTTAAAAAAGATAATGATTCTTTCGTAAAATGATCTTGGGGAAAATGAGTTTGAAGATAAGCGAGTAATTCTTTGATGATCTCAGTTTGAGATTTGATTTTATCAAAGGGATGAATATTTGTCTGGTTTAAAGTTAAATATTTTAAGGCTTGAAAGATTTTGGTATATTTTTTATCTAAAAAAGATTGTTGATCAATGAGCTGAAAATAAAAATTTAATTGGTCAACTTTATTTTGGTTCAGATAGACTAAAATTTGTCTTAACGCTTTTTGTTCGTTGGTTAACATTTTATATTAACTCCTTTTTTTCTTTTTTAATGATGTTAATGTTAGAAAAAGCGATGAATTGACGGGTAATTAAGTTTTGTAAGAAATTGTTGGCTGAATTGGAAAATAAGTTAATTACTTGATTAATACCTTGGACTTTTCCTTGATTGATTTTATGATTTAATCTCTGAGTTTCTGGTTCGTTGTTGGTTAATAAATAAAATTCAAAACGAGTATCGAGTTTTTTTAATTGTTGCCCTTCTACCATGGCTTGTTTATAGCGATCACGAAGACATGTTTTAAAATTAAAAGCGATAATCCGTTTATTTTTCGTAAATAACACTAAATCAAATTTAATGTCGGGGATGAAGAATAAATAAGCTTGAGGATATAAATGAATGATTCCTTGGTTTTGAAAATAGAGTAAAATAAGATATTCATTGATTTTACCACGGATTACTTTTTGACTTTGAGAGTTGATGTGATTTTTGTTAAAATAATGGTTTAATTGTTGGTAATTGGTTTTCATATATTCGTTAATAGAAAGATTAAAGGTGTTTTTGTTAAAAAAACATTTTAAGATTTCCACAGTTTGGATATTAGTATTAAATTGTTTAATATTCATAAAATCTTGGTTATTTAACATTTGATATTCCTTTCTTTAAATAAAAAAGACCTTTAAATTAAGGTCTTTTGTTGGTTTTTTTAGTTTTAAAAATTCTTTTTGTTTTCCAGGTAATGGTGCCATCTTTATGAATGGTTTTGATTTTTCCATTAGAAAAATAGATGTAATTATTGCCATTTTGGCAGGTTTTTTTAGTTATGATCGCCATTTGATAGTCCTCCTATTTGTTTAATAATTTGTTTGACATTTGATTTGATAGAATCGCTACCATTTAAGATTAATTTCTTAATATCACTAGTATAATGAGTGAGATAATGATCGTATCCTTGGCGAACATTTTGAAAATAAGTTAACGATTGTCTTTCGATGAGATCTCTTTGATGGTTTTTTTGTTTTTTCTTTCTGGTTCTTCCAATAAGAGGGTCAATATCTAAATAAATTAATAAATCAGGTTTTTTTAAGATAGTTTCATGATTCAACTTAAAGATCTTTTTTAAAGGGGAAAGTTGTTTCTTTTCCTTGGAAAAAGGAAATAATTGATAAGCATAAGTAGATGGTAACCAACGGTCTAAGATGATTAATTGGTTGTTTTTAAATAATTCCGCTTGGATTTGAGCCATATTCACGAGACTTAAATAAAAACGAGTGAGATAATCTACTTGTTGAAAATTTAAAAATAAATCTCTAATTTCCTTTCCAAGAGAACTACTCCCTAAGCCTTGATATAGTTGATGAGGGGTTTTTAAGAGGGGTTGAAGGGCGTGAATAAGAGAAGTTTTTCCACTCCCGTCAAGTCCTTCAAAAACGATTAATTTCATGATTGTTTCTCCTTTGATTTTTATATTTGGGCATAAAAAAAGACCTTCAAATTGAAGGTCTAAAAGTATTAATTATTTAATTTTACTTAATTGTTTTAAATAAGTGGTTTTTTCTAATTCTTCTTTGGCTTTAGTTAAAAGTGCTAAGTATTTTTGACTAGCTTGAATCATTTTTGTAATAAAGGTTTTGTCAGGATAAATCCTAACAACGTGATAGTTTTTGTCATGAAAATAGACTAAAAAATAAGCTAAATTAGCTTGAGAACAATAGAGTTGACATTGGACTTGGGCCCAGTAGTATTTGGGGATATTTTCTAACTGAGGGTGAGTTAAAAAACTAGTCCAAGTGGATGAAACTTCTTGGTTTTCATTCACAAAAGGACATTTAATTTCTAAAACAGCTCGATGTTGTTCATTGTAGCCATCTAAAGAGGCGGAAAAAAGGTTAACTTGATCATCAGTGAAAATGGCGTCTTCAAAAATTAAATTAGTTTTTTGTATGAAAAACTGGCGAGCGATGGATTCCATTTTTTGACCATGTAACGTATATTGATTAGCGGTAAAAGTGGTCCCGAAAAGTTTATCATGGACTAATTGTTCCATGGAACGAAAGGGATCTAAACCTGTTATCGAAGCAACTTCGGAAGCGTTGATGTATTTTTTTCGATGTTGGTACCATAATTTGGTGCGTTGATTTAAGTTTTGGATTCTCATAATAATTATTCTTTCTTAAAAATTTTCTTTAATAATGAAAAAAGATATTTTCCTAAATAATAAATAAATTTAATTATATGATAAAGACATTTAAAAAGAAAATCAATTAAATATAAAAGATGGGGAAGAAATAATAAAATAATTATTAATAAACCTAAGTTTAACCATTGATTTTGATAAGTAAAGAAATAATGACTGATAGTATTAAGGTTATTATTTAACTTAGTTAACCAAGTATTAATGAAATGCCACATGGTGATTAAATCGCTTCGTGGTTAAATGTTGATAAAATTGAACCACTATTCCTTTTTTTAATTGGCGAATACTTAGTTTGATGGTAAAAAGATAGAATTTAATGACATAATAAAAAATTATAA
>NZ_BBIY01000066.1:0-2838 GCF_000744065.1 'Chrysanthemum coronarium' phytoplasma | reverse complement strand
ACATCAAAAATTGCTTTTTGGTGTCAATTTTAAGGTTTTAAAAAATAATTAAAAATATTCGTTAATTATCATCTTCAGTTTTCAAAGATTAAAAAAATTAATGGTGAAGGGAGGTGGATTCGAACCACCGTACCTTACGGAACAGTTTTACAGACTGCTGCGTTTAGCCACTTCGCTATCCCTCCGAAATTGCTTAACAATTTCAAATTTATTTACCTTAGATATTATAGCACATATAAAAATGAAAAGCAAGCTTTTTTGATTTTTTTTTAAATTTTAATTTGGGTTGTTATTTTTGATAGGAATTTGGGGTTTGGAAAAAGATATTTTGGAATTGGATAATGGTGTTTGAAATATTTTTTTTGCAAAATAAAAAATATATTTATGAAGAAATTATCCTAACTAAATATGTTGCTTTCCAAAAAATGTTTTTTAAAAATTATTTTGCAAACCCTTTATAAAAGGTTTTTATATAAGGATGAAAATTAAGAACTGCAGAAAAAAATATAAAAGTTTTGTTTGTTTGATTAATTGTTGCAAGTATTGATGAAGGAAAAAGTTTTTATAAAGCGTTTCGTTTTAATGCAAAATATTTTTGTTGCATCTTTTTTCTAGTGAGCAAAGTTTGGAAAATAGTATAGGTGTTTCCAACAATCCAATATAAAGACAATATTGGGTTAGAACGCGAGAAAAATACCATCATTAAAATCATAACAAAACTCATAATTTTCATGCTTTTTTCTGATTGTTTAGCTTTTTGTTTTTGTTCTGAAGTCAAATGATAAGAAGGGGTTTTTAAATAATCTGGTTTTTTAAAACTAATTTTATTCAAAATAAACATCGTTGCTCCCACTAAAAAAGAAAGCAAAAAGATAATAAAAGCATTATTGGGATTAGAAGGGTTTAAATTAATGAATCCTAAAAAGGGCTTTTCAATTAATTTATCAGTTGCAAAAATACCTCCAGGAATAATAAAGCGACTTAAGGTTTGATTAATTGCAATAAATAAGGGAAGTTGCAAGAAAGACAATAAAAAGCCCCAAAAAGAAAAATTATTTTTGCGATAAACTTTTAAAATTTCTAACTGCATTTTTTGAGCTGAGGCAGGATCTTTTTTGAGAGCATATTTTTGCTTTACTTTTTCAATTTCGGGCTGAATTAAACTCATATTCATACTCAAAGTACTTGTTTTAGTATAAATAGGCCAAGTTAAAGTACGGATGAAAATAGTAGCTAAAACAATTCCTAACCCTAAGTTGCCAAAAAACATACCAGAAGCACCAGAAACTAAGAAAGTTGAGAAAAAATATAAAAAAGAGCCAATTGAAATTATTAAAACATTCCAAAAATAACCAAACAGGCTCCATTCCAGTCTAGAAGGAAATTGAATTGGAACTGAAGAATTAGTTATAAAAAGTTTTCTAGATATTAAATGGTCGTTATTGTTGTTTGTAAATTTAATATCAATGTTAGATGAATCATTATTGGAAGTGTTTTTGATATTTTCTGCATAATGATCTTTGTCAAAATCTAATTTTATATTTTCTAAAGAAAGAGGGGTTTTATCTTCATATGTTCTAAATTCTAATGCATCTTTTAATTCTTTTTTTTGATATTTATTGTTTTGAATATAATCATCATTAGTGCCTGCAGAAACTGTTAAAAAATCCTTCATTAATTTATTTTTGAATTCGGTTTTTTCTTTATCGTTTTTATTTTTAAAAACATCAGCATCTGGTTTAAAAGTTAAAAAATATTCTTTTTTATTTAATTTAAAAAGATCAAAATTAGAAACATCTTCTACTTCAGGATCTGGTTTTTTCATTAAACCAAAAAAATATTTTGCTTGATTTTTTTTATTTAACATGCCTTTAAATTCGTCTTGCATAGCTATTTGAATTTCTTTCTTTTTGTTATTGATAACATAAACCACAAAAATATCAGCACATTCATTTAATTTAGAATGAGCTTTATTTGTAAAATATTCTTCATATTTTTCGCTACTTTTAAAAACAAAAACTTTGTCCAAAACTTCTATTTTTTCACGCTTTGGAGGAGTAAGGAGCCAAAAAAATAACCCGAATATAAAAATTGCTAAAAATAAAAACTTTTTTTTTGAAGAATGATTTCTAATATCCATTTTAATTAACTCCTTATTTTAGTTATTTGAAAGTAATATGCGAGTTTTAGTAGCAAATTGCAAAAAGAAAGTTTTTAATTGTTGAAAAGTTAGGCTTTTGGATTGAGCTTTAATAACAATAACAAAAAACATTTTGGGGTTAAGGCAAGGAGAAACACTCCTAATAATTGCTCTTAAACGACGTTTAATTAAATTTCTTTCGTGGGCTTTACCATATTTTTTGCCAACACTTAAAGCAAATTTAAAATGAGGAAAGGCAGTTTGTTTGACGTAATAAATAATAAAAAGGGAGTTCCCGTATCTTTTTTTAGATTTAAAAACAGGGGTGATTTCGCTTTCTTTTTTAAGAATATATTTTCTTTTCATCTTCTTAATAACCCTAAAATTCTTAACTTTTATATTCAAAACATCAATTAACCATTTTAAAAAATATAAATTCCACAATTATTAATGATACAATAGCAATAAAAAGAAATTTATCAAAAAAACACCGAAAAAGCGGTGTTTATTTTTGGTTTGAATTAATCAAAATCAAGTTAGTTTGATTTTAAACTGTTAGTTGCAAACGTCCTTTAGATCTTCTTCTAGCAAGAACTTTGCATCCTCCAACAGTTGCCATTCTGGCTCTAAAACCATGAGTTCTTTTTCTTTTGATTTTACTAGGTTGATATGTTCGCTTCATAAAAAAACCTCTTTTC
>NZ_BBIY01000067.1:0-3924 GCF_000744065.1 'Chrysanthemum coronarium' phytoplasma | reverse complement strand
CTTTTTTTATCTTACTCATAATTTTATTATAGGTTTCTTGTTCTTTTTGAATATCACTTTTTGAGTTTAAATTATGTTGACTTGGAGTTTCAATTTTAGATTGAGGTTTATTAAAAGCTAATAATAAAATGATTAAAAAAACAAGAATAACTCCAGTAATAAATAATCCCCAAATGATAAAGATTTTATTTTTTGATTTTGTTTGATTATTGGTTTTCATAATTTAACCTCTTTTTTGATATTTATTTTCAAATGGTTTAATAACATTTTGTTTTTTTTGTAAATTAAGTTTGTATTCTAAATTATTTATCTTTCTTTGTAAATTAATCAAATCATTATTAGATTTAACTGGTTGAACTATTGGTTCAACAGGTGGTTGAGATTTAATAAATAATTTAAATATTAAATAAAAGAAATAATATATTCCTAAAAGAAAATATTTAATTGGATAATAAATAGTATATTTTATTAATTTTTTTATAATGTTAAAAATAGAACCTAAAAAACATAATAAAGTGATAAAGACTAAAATGTAAAATATAGATAAAACGAAACTAATAATTATTCCAGTACTATTTAATAAATTATCAAAACTACAATCTTTAATAGCAATTATATTGTTAAAAGTGGTTTTAAGAAATGTTATAATATAAGTAACAAAGGCAATTAATTTATCAATTAATTGATTTGTTGTTAAATTGAATATCTGCATGAATAATGCATCCTTTCATGATAGTTATATAAATCGTTTCTTTTGGCGGAGAGTGGATTTATATAACTATTTTTTTTATATATTTTAATGTGAGCTTTAAATAACAAAAATGACCCTACATATATGTCATCTGACAAACATATACATAGAGTCATTAATAATTTTAACATTTATTTTATATTAAAATTTAATAATAATGTTTTTTTGTCAGATGAATACACTTATATTATATCAAAAAACCTAGGAAAATACACATAAAAAAAATTAAAAAAACATTTAATTATAGAAATAATTTAAATATTTTTATCTACATCTACATTTAAAACTTTTTTTAAACGGTTTTTTCGTTCTTGTTCGTTTAATTTTTTTATTTGAAATTCATTTAATAAAGTATTAGGTTGTTTATAAAGTTCATTATATTTCTTATCAACATCATCCCAATCACTATAATAAATATATTTTGAATCTATTTTAATATGAAACTTACAACGACGTTTTAATTGAATAATACTTTCATCTTTATCTTTGAAAATATCATCAAAAAAATCATCAATACTTTTAATAGTAGTAATAATAATTAATTGACATTCTAAAACTTTATTTTTATAACGACTTTTAACTGATGATGCAGTATTGTTATCTAACATTTTTATTAAATCAGATAAACCTAGGCAATAAGAACGTAGGTCATCTAAAATAATACATTCCTCACCGCAATAATCATCTAAAATATCATTACTACCAGATGAAACATAAGCATTATAACCTTTATCTTTGGCTATTTTTTTGGCAAGAGTAGATTTACCTGAACCACTCATACCAGTTATAAAAACACATTCCATTTGTCTAACTTTCTTTTTTAAATCTCTAATTCTAAACTTAAATGCTTTTTCTATTGCAGCAGAATAGATATTATTTTCTAGAATATTAATATTATCATTTATATTGTATTCTTTAATTTCTCCTGAATCTATTTTAAGTAAAATATCTTTTAAGCGAGCATCCATTTTATATTTTCTGTTAAAAATATCTTGTTGAGCTTCTGATTTCCAATCAAAATTACTAACTACTTCTTTTTCATCATATTGATGTTTATCAGACCTATTAGCATGAATCATATACATTAAGGCATCACTAAATCTACCTTTTATTTTGGAAACAAAATTATCCTCAGTATTAAACCATTGAGCGATATTTTTTGTATCATGTGAATAATTAAATCTTAAATATATATGGTAATGAGGAGCTTTTATATCTCCTACTTTTTTACCATTCAATTGAGCCTCTTTATCATTTTGATAAATATCTTTATCATGCAAAATATAGGCATAATTTTGAATGGCTTTTTTTTAGTTTCTAAAATAGTTTCTATTTTAGTTTTAGTAATTAAAGTTTTATTAATAACAAGTTCGCAGATTCTTAATTTCATTTTATTAGATTCCTTTTAATATTTTTTAATTGACTCTCCAACCTACTCCTTTACCGATACTCACGGCAAAGGCGGTTGGTTCGTTCTCGCTACTCCTTACCTGATAGTTCACAGGTAAGGCGCTCGTTATTATTATAATATATATTTTCTCCATTAATACATAAAAAAACGGAGAATAAACAAATTAAATATTATTAAAAAAAATCTAACAAAACAATATAATTCGTTCTCCATTTTCTCCCTACCATATAGACAAGCCCTATATGGTAGGGAAATGCTGAGGATTTTATATGTTTTCTCCATATATATATATATAAGGTTAGCCAAAAACAATTAAAACCAAGGAAATACCTAACAAATTAAAATATAAAATTATGACCTTATATATTACGAATCTGCGAAAAACATATATATAAGGTCATTAATAATTTTAACAAATTTATTTATTATAAAACCCCCTAAATCCCCAAAGGGGACTTTATAGGAGGAGGGTAAGAGTTAATTCTTAATATGCATCGGCTGGCCGCCTAATTCGCTCTGCTCGTCTTTGAATACTTTTATACTTAATTTAATTTAAAATTGAATATAGATATAAAATAAGGCGTTTTAGAGGTATTATAAAATTGATAAATTGATTAAAATTAACATTCCGCGCAATTGAGATTTTATATTTTTAAAGCCCCTAAACTAATAGGGGCTATTTTTATTTATCTTTGCTATCTAAAAAGATAACTCTTTGAACTATTACTTTAGTTGAGGTTTTATTTTCTCCATCACTATTAGTATATCTTTCAACTGATAAAGATCCTTCTACATATATTTTTGAACCTTTATGAAGATACATAAACATATTATCTGCTTGGTTTCTAAAAATAACACATGGAATAAAATTAACTTTATCTTTATTATTAACAGCTATACTAAAATCTAATTTAGATATTTCACCCTCATTAGTATTAATAGTTGTTGGTTCTAGATCATGAGTGATATTACCGATTAATTGAACTTTATTTAACATTTAAATTCTCCTTTCTATTTAAATTAAAGTAATAAAGCAAGAGGAGCTGCAATTGGACCTACAGAGGCAAATATGGGTGTTAGAACTACACAACTAATAACAACTGCACCTGTAGCTAAAATTACTACTGAGATATCTTTAACTAATTGATTATCATCATTTAATTGTTCAGATGGAACTTCAGATGAAACAAAATCTTTTTGAGAAAATTGAATCATTTGCTCATCCATACTTTTACTAAGTTTATGATAAAGATCATTTTGAACCTTAGGGTCAAAGAAATCTAAATTATTTATTGGTTGAGTTTCTTTTTGGTTTAAAACTTGTTTTTGTAATTGTTTGTTTTTTAATTGTTTTAATTTTTTTAATTCAGTTAATAATCTAACAATATTTTTAACCTTATTTGTATCATAAA
The DNA here is from genome assembly GCF_000744065.1 of 'Chrysanthemum coronarium' phytoplasma. Lineage (NCBI taxonomy): Bacteria > Bacillati > Mycoplasmatota > Mollicutes > Acholeplasmatales > Acholeplasmataceae > Candidatus Phytoplasma > 'Chrysanthemum coronarium' phytoplasma. Next base: position 350 of record NZ_BBIY01000067.1, on the reverse strand, counting down.
TATATTGAGTTTGATATTGATATTGTTGCTGAGTTGATGAAGTTGATTTGGGTTGTTTAAATAATTTAGGTAATCTTAAACCTAAAAGGAATAAAAGAATTAAAAGAATAATTGCAATAAAGATAGTCCAAATTATTAATATTAATTTTCTTTTTTTATTCATCATTAATAATTTATAACTTCTTTAACAGTTCCGTCTTGGTTGTAATATGTTGTTTTTAGATAATCGCCTGTATCTTGATCCAATTCTGTAATTTGATTAATGGTTCCATCGGGGTTCCAAATAAATTTTGGAGGATATTTAAGTGATGGATTTTGTTGTTGCATTGGTTTTGTTAAATCATCAATTT
>NZ_BBIY01000068.1:0-2630 GCF_000744065.1 'Chrysanthemum coronarium' phytoplasma | reverse complement strand
AGTATTAAAAACGTTGTCGGTCTCATTTGTGTCACTCAACTACTTTCTAAATCACAAATAGAAATTCTTAAAAAAGAAAAAATCAAAGTCATTATCGCTTTAGATAATGATGAAACAGGTCAAAAACGCAGTGAAGCCTTAGGAGAACAACTTAAAGAAGAAAATATTATTTACGAAATTAGACGTATTTTACCACCTTATGATAAAACTTGTAAAGATGTTGATGATTTATTACGCCAATTTGGAAAAGAAGTATATCAAAAATGTTTTTTAGACCCATACATTACTTATGAAGAGGCCAAAAATAAAATCATAGTCGATTTAGCTATTTATTTTTTTGGAAAAGACAAAGTAGAAATAATTGATTAAAATTATTGCTTTTAACTAATATATTAAACCTTACATGTATAATAACATTAACATACCCCCAAACACGCGCATATACCCCTAAATTTTGCGATTTTATTTTCGCAACTTAGGGGATTTTTATTTTTATACCAAAAAACCAAATAAAAAGGATAAAAAAATGAAAAACGAAACAAATCAAGGAATCATTAGGGGTGGTTGGGAAACAAAATCAACACCTAACGACTTAGTTCAAATCAAAAACTTTTTACAAATATTAAAAGTAGAATTATTAAATATTACAATTGTTTCTCATTCTAAAAAGAAAAATTCCTATCAACAAGCAAACTACCACCCAAAAACCCAAACTCTATTTGTAGACCCTCAAATCTTAGATGAAATGAAAAAGCATAGAATAGAAATAATTAAAAATCACCCTTCTGAAACCGATAATAATCAAACCCTAACCAACCCCATATCACCCCCAAAATGCCAAAATAATACCCTTAAAACACATTTCCCTATTTTCCAAATTAATTATCTCAACGAACAAAAAGACTACATTAAAGAATTAATAAGTAAGATAACCGTAGACAAACTAGACACTTTAAAATTATATAAATTAGATGACAAAAAAGTAGATAAATATAACAATCCTATAAAAACAAATTATAAAAAAGGATTAAATGTTATTTATTATCAATTGGAAGATTTAAAACACATCAAATTATTTTTAACCAAAAATAAACAGGGCTATCGGGTTAAAAAAATACATCCCATGTATAAATATATATCCAAAATCAAATAAACACTTCACTAACAGTTTTATAACACTTCACTAACAGTTTTATAACACTTCACTAACAGTTTTATAACACTTCACTAACAGTTTTATAACACTTTCAATATCTAAAATACTTTAAAAAACCAAACATTTTTAAGGAGTGATATTTTATATATTATATCGATAATGATAATGATACTCGATATTTGATATTATCGTTGTATCTTTTATCTATCATTATTATTTTTCGATATATAAATAACTCCCTATTTTTCCTTTCCATTATTAAAAAGAGATGTTTTAAAAATTAACCAAACACAATCCCCTAACGCGCTGAAGCGCTAACAACAATTATAAGCAAAAACAAACAAAAGAAGAAGAAGAAGAAAAATAAAAATATATTTTAAAAACAAAAAAACTCAATATTATAAAGCAAATGTGAGTTATTTTTAAAAACATTCTTCGCGCCTTACCTGTGAACTATCAGGTAAGGAGTAGCGAGAACGAACAAAACGCCTTTACGTCGTCACGTAAAGGAGTAGTTTTGAGAGTCAATATATGTTAAAATAATTAATATAGATTTATATAAATATTTTTATATTTTTTAGAACAAAAAAATGAAAATAATAATATATCATAAAATATTTAAATTTAAAGGATAAGAAATGAAAAAAGAAGAAAAATTAGTTTTAATAGAAGAATTAAAAAACTTAAATAAACTTTATAAAGAAAATAAAATCAATATAAAAGAAGCAGAAAAGAGATTTGATGATTTTTATAAAAAAAAATATCGAGATAGTTATTTTAGAATAAGTGATATGAATAAAATAAAAAATTTAAAAGATGAATATTTACTAAATATTGATGATGAAAATTATGATGAAATAGAAGAAAATATTTATCCATTAGAATCATTTAAAGATAATGAAATTAAAAAAGAAATAATAGATTTTTTTGAAAAAAGAAAAGATTCAAATTATAAAAAAAATCTTGTTATAGAACATAGAAGCAGAATAGGAACTCGTTCTTTATGTTATAGCATAATGAATAAACTTAATTTATCTTATAATACAATCTTAGGAAATTATATTAATAGATTTGATTTTAGAAGCATATATTATAATAATAATACCGATGTAAACATTTTTTTTCATGAAGCTAAAGAATTAACTAAAAATGATTTTTTAAAAAAAATACTAGATAGAGAAGATTTTGTAATTAAACCTCATTATGAACCAATAAGAATAATTAATATGAAAGATAAATTAAATATTTTTTTATGTGATTATGTAGCATTTCTTTATGGTATAAAAAATATAGAAATTATAAATTATGTAAATGAAAAATGTAAATTTATTAAAATTGACTATGAAAAAATAGGTGGTAAATTATATATTGATGAAAAAAATTAAAATAAAAAACTTTATCTAAAATATTAACTTTGAAACATTTCAAGATTTGTATTTTATGTTTTATTAGTTTTTCATAGGTTTTTCCTATA
>NZ_BBIY01000069.1:0-2614 GCF_000744065.1 'Chrysanthemum coronarium' phytoplasma | reverse complement strand
TTGTGCTTGTTCTTGTTCTTGCCTTTGATTTGTTTTTGGTATTTTTTCTTGTTGTGTCTCTATTTTTTCATCCGTATTTTTTTCTATTGGCTGTGCTTCTATTATTTGTTTTTGTTTTACTAAATTAGTTTCATATTCTAATTGGGCTAAAATATTTGATAAGGGAAGTTCTATTTCTTGAAACAAAAATAATTGGTTTTGAGCTTTTAAATGATGCAAAACGCTATTTTTGATGGCGTGTAATAAAAAAGCTTTAAAAGCTACTTTTTGCTCTAAAATAAAAATGTTTTGAGATAATTGGCTTACATAATTTGTGTTATTCAAAATATCTATTTTGGCTATAATATGACTAAATTCAAGATTTTTCAAAGGAAATAAAAGATAAGAAGCACAAACTAAATCAAAGATAACTCCGTTGAGTTCTTGATGTTTTGTTTTTAAAAAAAGTTGTGTTGCTTGATTGTGAAAAACAATTTTATAAAAATTAGCATCTTTTAGATAATTGCAAAAGTTATTATTAGCAAAAGCCAAATTAGCATCTATAAAAAAATGTGTATTTTCATTGGAAAAACCAATTCCTTGCAAAAAAGTATTTGAGTCATTTTCTTTTTCTAACTCAAAAAAACAAGCCCAAATTTGGTATGGTTGGATTTGAGCCAAAAAAGCATTTAGAGAGTTTTGGTCTTTGATAATTTGAAAATGAAAATTGTTTTGAGGTGGGTTGTCACCTTGTTCTTGAACTTTTGGAGCGTTATTGTCATTATTGTTAGTGGTGTTGTTGTTGATAGGTCTGTTTTGATTTGTTTGGTTTAAATTATTATCATTTTCTAAATTGCTATCTTTTTCTACTTCTTGCACTTCTTTGGATTTGCGGGATACTTCCTTATTATTATAATTTGCATTTGTATTTGTGGTATTTGGTTCTTTTTCAATTCTTGCATATTTGGTAATAGCTAAGCGTCTAAAATCCATTTCTTCATAAAAATTTTTAAGGTTTTGCGCCAAACGTATTTGTATTTCTGTTTGCATAAAATCAAAGGGCAAGGGAACTTTAAGGTCAATTGCGGTAAGTGTTTTGCTAAGTTCTAAATCAGCTTGGGAATTTTGGATTTTGATTTTTAAAATAGGTTTAATGTTGTCTAAATTTTGCATCAAATTATCTAGGGAATCGTATTCTTGTAATAACTTTTGAGCAGTTTTAGGTCCTATTCCCAATACTCCTTTAATGTTATCAGAAGGATCGCCAATTAAACTTTTATAATCAATCATTTGATATTCTTTAAGACCGTATTCTTCAAACAAAGTAGGAGGTTTATAGCATTTAATTTCACGCAATCCTTTTTTAAGCAAACAAACAGTAATTTTTTCATCTACTAATTGCAATAAATCCTGATCACTTGAATAAATAGATACTGTCTTATTTTGATTGCTTGCTTCTTTGGCTAAAGTACCTATAATATCATCGGCTTCGTATTCATCTTGGGCATGATATTTAACGCCGATTAGGTCTAAATATTGTTTAATCAAAGGAATTTGACTAATCAATGCAGAAGGTGTTTCTGGTCTTCCTTGTTTGTAAGCATCATATAATTGGTGTCTTTTGGTAGGTTTATGAGTATCAAAAGCTACTAAAATATAGCCTTTCGTTTCTTCTAAAATTTTTTCAAACATTCTAATAAAAGACAAAAGAGCATTAGTGTAGATCCCTTTTTTATTTTGCAAAAGGGGTTTATATTTGCTTGCAGTTGCGTGATATGCTCGAAATAAAAGCGAATTGCCATCAACTAAAACTAAATGTTTCATTGTTTCTCCTATTTATTTTATCGTTTAGCTAATAGCCAAAATTGGATTATAAGTTAATAATGATTGTGTTATTTATAAGGTACAAAAGGAAAATAATTAATATAATATTAAAAAAAGAAAGTTTGGAAAAACTTTCTTAGAATACAAGGTTTTGTTTGGGTTTTTATTTTATTGCGTTTATAAAAAGATTTTATAATTTTAATTATAATGAGTTTCTTAATGAAGTCTTTAAGGCAAATCAAATCCATAAATAACTTTAAAAGATTTTTTAAGTCTTCAATTCTAATGTCACTTTGCCCTTGGGTTTCGTAGCAAGCATTGATAATTGCATCATCTAAAAGATATTCCATAGTGCGTTGTCCTGTTTTGGATTTATCAGTTAATTTTTCCAATACATCATTAATTGTTGTTAATAAATATTCTTTTGCAGTTGAGGTGATTGGTGTTTTTCTTTTTTCAATTAAAAATTCTAAGAATTTTTTTCTACCATTTGTATCTAAGGGTTTAACTTCTATGTGGTAGTTGAGGCGTGATTTGATGGCATCGTCTATTTGATCTAAGTGATTAGTGGCTCCAATTACGAAAATAAAAGCATCAGGGTTGTGGGGGCAGTGGCTTCTTAATGAAGTAATTTCGGCTTTGAAGGCGTTTAAGATGTCTTTCATTTTTTGGTCTTCTTGGTTGATAAGTTCCATTTTTTTCCATACTTGGTCGCATTCATCGATTAAAATTACTCCCATACCATTATTTTTGTTTAGATGCCATTCAGCTCTAATGAAATCAAACATGGCTCTTATAATTTCGATTCCTT
>NZ_BBIY01000070.1:0-2561 GCF_000744065.1 'Chrysanthemum coronarium' phytoplasma | reverse complement strand
AAACCTTTAGTTTTATGAGTTGCTAAATTAATGTTGTCTACAACTACTAATTGATTATTTTGAGCTTGGAGTGATAAAGCTGATTTTAGAGCCAGACTACGTACTTTTTGGTTTACTTTAACAGAATAATCTCTTGGGGACGGTCCAAAAGTAACTCCACCACCACGCCATAAAGGAGAACGAATAGAGCCATGACGAGCACGACCAGTTCCTTTTTGTCTCCATGGTTTTTTACCTCCACCAGCAACTAAAGCACGAGTTTTGGTAGCATGTGTGCCTTGACGCATTGCAGCTCTTTGAGCATTTACAACGTCGTATAAAACTTGTGGATTAGGTTTAATGTCAAAAACAGTAGTTGCTAAAACCTTTTCAGAAACGAAGTCGCCTTGTTGATTAAGAATATTAATTTTTGGCATGCGTTTGCTCCTTTGTCAATTTTTTTACAGCAGATTTGATCATTACAAAACCTTTATTAGGTCCTGGGACATTGCCTTTTATTAAGAATAAGTTTTTTTCAGTATCAACCGAAAGAATAGCTAAATTTTGCATAGTAACAGTTTCGTGTCCCATGTGTCCTGGTAGTTTTTTACCTTTTAATTTACCTTTAATAGGGCCCATTGAACCTGGACGACGGTGATAACGAGACCCGTGACTTTCAGGACCTCTGCTTTGATTGTGTCTCTTAATAGAACCAGCAAAACCTTTACCTTTGGAAGTTCCTGTTACATCAACTAAATCACCTACTTGAAATAAATCGTTTGTGATTAGTGCGCCTACTGCTAAATTAGCTAGGTTTGAATTGACATCCGCACTAAAATTAATTTCTTTAATGAAGCGCTTAGGGGCAGTAGTTGCTTTTTTAAAATGTCCTAACATAGGTTTAGAAGTGTTTTTTTCTCTTTTGTCGCAAAAACCTATTTGAGTAGCTTGATAGCCGTCTTGGTCAACGTTTTTTTGTTGTAAAACAACGTTAGGTGCAACATCTACTATTGTTACTGGAACTAATTCTCCTTGTTCGTTAAAAACTTGAGTCATTCCTATTTTTTTACCTAAGATTCCTTGAGCCATGTCCTTCCTCTTTCTTTTTTTAATTTTGGTTTAAAGTTTGTAAAAAGTTTTTTAAAGTGATTTTCAAAAGTTGATTGAAATTGTAATTGCAATTGTGATTGTGATTCAACCAAATGAAATGATTTAAATGAAATGGTTATAAAAAAGTAAATATTTATTCATATTAAAATGAATAGTGCCTAAATTTTGCTTTTGCTATTGGTTTTTTTTTAACAAAATATCAATTGCAGGTGGCAAACTAATGTGCATTAAAGATTCAATTGTTTTTTTATTAGGATTGATAATTTGAATTAAACGTTTGTGAGTGCGTCGTTCAAATTGTTCTCTTGAATCTTTGTTAACGAAAGGGGAACGCAAAACAGTAAATACTTCTTTTCTGGTAGGAAGAGGTATTGGACCTTCAATATTTGCTCCTGTTTTAGTGAGAATATCAATAATTTTTTTAGCTGATTGATCAATTAAATGATGGTCGTAGGCTCTTAGAATTATTTTGATAATTTCTTTTTCTTTTTTGTTCACTTATATTCTCCTTTTTTAGAAATGTTTGAAAATATTGCCTATTAGACAAATATTTTGCTTAAATAATTTTTTTCTTAGACAACTGACATTGGTGTTTTGTTTTTTGGATTAAAAGAAAAAATATTTAAAACAAGCCTTTTTATTATACCTTAAAAAAGATTTTATTGCAAGTCATTTTAATTACAAAAGTTAAAAAAGTAATTAATAATGTTTTTTAAAATAAAAAAAGCTGTTTCAAATAAGTAAAATGGTGAAAAGATTTATTTATTTTGGATTTTGTTTGTTAAAAAATACAATAAGTTAATTCAAATATCCTCATTAAGTTAATTCAAATATCTTTATATTAAAAGATAAAATGATTTAATGAAAAGGTTCATTTTTATATTTATATTTATTGATAACTTTTTTTAACAAATTTAAAAAACTGTTTAAAAGGGTTAATTTTGGCAAAACACATATAACCATTAAATATTATAATTAAAACCCAAATAATAACTAATATAACAACTCTTAAATAACTTGTATACATTTGTTTTTTAGTAAGTTGTAATAATAAATTATAATTTGATAGTATATTTGTATTAGATTGTAATGAATCTAGATATTGTTGTAAAACTTTTTGAGTATTTAGATTTTCAAAAAACGTATATATCAAAAAAATAACAATCATTCCAAATACACTTAATAATAAAAAATTGATGTTTTTAATAAAGAAGATATGTTTTGTTTAATATCAGACATATTTTTTACTTATAATTATTTAAATGATTTAGCTTTAGAATAACAGAAATAACCATTAAATCCTACTAACGACAATACAAAGAAAAACTCTACAAAAAGGAAAACGTATTTTTTAGTTACTTCTTGTTTTTCTTTGATGGCTTTTTGATCTTCGTTATGTTTTTCTAATTTGGGATCATAAGCTTTTTTAGCTTCTTAATTAACCAAAGAAGCTGAATATGAATTATCCTTGT
>NZ_BBIY01000071.1:0-2528 GCF_000744065.1 'Chrysanthemum coronarium' phytoplasma | reverse complement strand
GATTTTTATTCCTTTATTTTTCACATATTGGAAGTTGTTAAAATTTTTATCACCAGTCATCGCTGGTTCTTTTATTATTTTCTGCTTCTTTGACTTTATCTTTGTTGTGTTTATCTTGGTAAAGGGATAAAGTTTTTCTTTTTGGGTTGAAGTGGAGGTGGAAATTGGTTAATTTGAAATTGGAGTTGGAAACATGAGCGCATCCAAGATAGTAGTCTTTGTCTTTTTCTATCAAGTATTTAGGGCCTTTGTATTTAAGAATTAAGCAATTACCGCTTGATTCTTCTTTGAATTGTTTTTCGAAGTTGATATAATAATGTAAATGGCTGTCGTTTTTAGTATCAAAACTAGAAAATTCAAATTCATTCACTGAGGTTTCCTCATAAGTTAAACCTCTGTTATTCCAACGGTCGAAAGGATAACGGTCTTTGATGTATTTGGCGAGGTTAGAAGGTTCTTTTTGGATTTCGAGGCGATCTTGAGCGATTGAAATATCGTTATGACTACCTTTTTTTCTTGAAGTTGTTGTTGATAATAACCGATTCCATTAAGGCCATCAAAAGTGTATTTGGCTTTAATCATTGTACATTTGTTATTATTGTCATACCATTCTTCATGAATTACCATTTTGGTTTCTTTTATGCTGGGAATTTCTTTTTTTGGTAATTCTGGTAATTTAATGATTCCCATTTCGGTTAAAACAATAAAACCAATAAATAAAAAAAGAAGTATCCCTAAAATAATAAAAAACCATTTAATGATTTTTTTAATATTAAACATGATTAGTTCCTTTCGGGTAATTTATAACATACCAACATTTTAACACATTTGACTTTTGAATTTTAATTAAAACCATTTTTTGAACCAAGAAGTTACTTTATTGACTTTTTCCTTTGCGCTATTAATTCTTTGTCTTACATCTTCTTTAATACAAGCTTTTAAAGGTTGAATTGCGGCACTATAGCTAACCTTTTTTTCTTGTATAGTTAAATTGATTTTTTTTAATTTTTCTGTTTTTTGCGTTAATTTCTCGCTTTCGGTTTTTAAGTTTAATTTAGTTGCTTCATGTGCTTTTTGTTCGTCTTTTATTTGTTCTTTAAGTTTATTGATTTCATGACGGAGTTCGGCGTTTTCTTCGATGTATTTACCAGAGACGTTTTCTAAAGCTTTAATGGTTCCTTCTAGAGCTTCAATGTGAAGACCTTGTTGCACCCATTTATCAATTTGTTGTTCTAATTCTTCGCTTAAACGGTTAATTTCGTTTGCTTGTTCGTTGATGATTTGGTTTAATTGATCGATTTCTTGGTCTTTTTGATTAATAGTGTTTTCGTATTCTTTTTGTTTTTGTTGAAAATTAGTTGTTAATTGATTGATTTCCTTTTGGAGTTCTTGTTTTTCTTGTTCAGATAAAGCTTGATTAGTTATTAATTCTTGGTTTTTAGTTTCGATTAAGGATTTTTGTTCTTGGAGTTGGTTTTGGAGTTGTTCGGTCATTTGGTTTTGTTCGTTAATTTGATGGATTAATTCATTAATTTGTTTTTCTTTTTCGGTTTTGATCGTTTTTTCTTGGTGAAGATCAGTTTCTAGTTGATTAATCTTTTGATCTTGGGTAAAGATTTCGTTTTCTTTAGAACGGATTTTGTCGTTTTGTTGATTGATTTCTTTTTTAAGTTCTTGTTTTTCTTGTTGAGATAGTTTTTGATTATTTTCTAATTCTTCTTGTTTTTGAGTTAAATCATGTTCTAAATTGGCTTTTTGAGTTTCTAAAGTTAAACTATTAATTTGAGGTGCACCCCAAACCTCACACAAAAATTAGATAAAAAATAACAATTAAGATCAACTTTTTAAGTTGGTCTTTTTTTGTTTTTTAAAAGAAATAAAAAAAAGAAATTATACTCATCTTTTCTAAAAACGTTTTTAGAAAGGATTCAAATGAAAAGAAAAGATTTATTTTTACTTTTTTTAAAAAATAAAAAGAATTTTGAAATAAGAGATCAATTAATTGAACTTCATTTACCATTAGTAAAAAAAATTAGTTCAAAATTCAAATATTACCCTAAATTATTAACTAAAGAGGATTTATACCAAGAAGGCATCTTAGGATTAATCAAAGCCCTCGATAATTACCAAGATTTAGGTTATGATTTCATCGCCTACGCAACTCCAACAATAAAATCAACAATCAACGAACTAATAAGAAAAAGCCACTCACCTTCAATCCCCCAAAAAACCACCAAACCAAACAATATTAGTTTTAAAGAACAACATTATGAGCCCGATAGAATAACCAACCCAAACCCCCATCAATTATGGCTAAAACAAGTAAATCACGAACAACTCATAAAAAAGCTAAAATCTAAACTAAGCAAAAACGAATTCAATGTTATTTGTTTAAGTTTCGGCATCACCCTAGAAAACATAACCAAAAATCACCAACCAACTTTCACCAACCAAGAAATCTCCCAAAAACTAAATTTAAATTTAAGACAAGTAGAAACAATAAAAAACATAGCAATTAGAAAACTAAG
>NZ_BBIY01000072.1:0-2508 GCF_000744065.1 'Chrysanthemum coronarium' phytoplasma | reverse complement strand
AAAATCAACTTTAATATCAACTTTACCTCCACAATTCATCGCTTCTTTATTGATTTTTATTTGCGCAGGATAAATTAATTGCAAATACATAATAATAAGTTCTACAATAAAATTTTCTTTGTCCTTAACTGAATGTTCTTTAACAATTTTTTTATTTTCTAACTAACTACAAAATAAATGAATATCTTTATTAATACGATTAAAACGTTCTTTTGCATCAATTGTTAAAATATTAGATTTATTTTCTTCAGTTAAAAAATTTAGATCCACCAAAGGCTTTAACTCTCCTTTTATTGCTTCTAATTGTTATTTGGATAAAACTATTTTGCCATCCTTAATTTCTTTAATTTGGCTTTCTGTTAAAGTAGTCAATTGAAATTGTTCCTTTGCTTGTTCAGCAACTCTTTGAGCTAATTGATTTGTCTTATTATCTCTTTGCTCTTGTGTTTTAGGTGATTTTATGTCTTTGGATAAATTAGGTTCTTTAACATCTTTAAAACTCAAATATCCTAACTTACTTACAACAATTACAAAAACTAACAACGAAAATAACATTGCAATTAAGGAACACACAAAGACAATCAATAAATTTTTTTTCGCAAACATAAATATCTCCTTAATAAAAATATGAATAATACAAATGTTAATAATGCAAATGAAATAGGGAAAAATAATTAGGAATGAAAATAATAAATAAAATAAATAACAACAAATATAATAAACCCTAAGCAAAAACAAAATATACTAAAAAAATAAAATATTCATTCTTTACTAGGGGCAAATTATTGGAGCGTTTAATCTAAATATATATTATATTTTAATTGTAACAAAAAATATAGCAAAAATCCAAGAAAAAACAAAGTATTTATGTACAAACCAAATAAAAGCTTTGACTATTTTACTAAATTATCAAATAAATATACAAATATAATAAATTTATTTTTAACAAAAAAACAAAAAAACATCACCCAAATAAACCCTTATTGTGATATAATAACTTATATATTGTAATTAACAAAGGAGAAAAACAATGAGTAAATGTTATATCACTGGAAAAACCACCCTTTTTGGTAATCGTCGTAGCCACGCTATGAACGCAACTAAAAGAATTTGGAAAGCCAACTTACAAAACGTAAAAATTGTTGACGAAAACGGCAAGGTTCAAAAAGTAAAAATCTCTGCTAGGGCACTCAAAAAGCTCAAATTACAAAGAGCCTAAAAACTCTTTGCCTTCCTTTTCTTTCTTATTTTTTATATTTATATTTTATGATTTTTTCATAAAGATAAAGAAAGAAAGAAATAAGAAATCAAAAGTTCAAAAATCCCATCAAAAAGTTCAAATAATAAAAATCAAAAATTAAAAAATAATAAATAATAAAACACAAACACATCGCATAACAAAATAAAAATAAATAAAATCAAAAAAATAATAAGGAGTCCTAAACACATGAAAGCAAATATTCACCCTCAATTTGAAACAGTGGAAGTTTCTTGTGCAACTTGTGGCAAACAACACCCAATTGGCACCACAGTTACTAGCATCAAAATAGAAACTTGTTCTAATTGCCACCCTTTTTACACTGGCGCCCAAACTTTTGTAGTTAAAGCAGGGCCAGTTGACAAATTTAACAAACGTTATGGTATTACCCAAGACCAAAAAGTTAAAACAGTTTCTTCAAATGCTGATAACCAAAAAGAAAACACCGAAGAATTGATTAAAAATAAATAATAAATACTTAAAAAATAAAATAGCAAATCACCCTCCAAGTTCTTTTGGACCAACTATCACACCACAAAAACCAAAAAAATTAATTCAAATTATCTTATTTATAAAGGAGTTTAAAAGAATGACCCAAAAAGAACAAGGGCAAGGGTTTATTGAAGTTGTTTGTGGACCAATGTTTGCAGGCAAAACAGAAGCATTAATTCAACGCAGTAATCAATCATTACAACTCAACAAAAAAATTTTATCCTTTAAACCGCGAATAGATGACCGTTATTCTGTTAAAGAAGAAATAGTTTCTCACAATCAAAACACTATTCCTGCTATTTTAATTGACAAAAGCAAAGACATTCTCCCGTTTATTACTCCCGAAATTAATGTTGTCATAATAGATGAAGCCCAATTTTTAGATAACGACATTGTCGCTATTGTAGATTATTTAGCTAACTGCAATATTGAAGTTATTATATCAGGTTTAGAACTTGATTTTTGCGGAAAACCATTCGGACCAATGCCTTATTTATTAGCAATTGCAGACACCGTTACTAAATTAACTTCAATTTGTGCTATCAGTGGCAAAAAAGCCAACCGCACTCAAAGATTAATTGACGGCAAACCTGCTCAAAGCAATGAACCTGTTGTTTTGGTAGGCGGAAAAGAATACCACGAACCTCGTTGTCGCAAACACCATTGTTTAGCAGATATTGACAAAACAAAAATTAACTGGCAAAACTTCACCAACCAATCTAAATAACTCCACTAAAATAATTCATCTCAATAATTCG
>NZ_BBIY01000073.1:0-2471 GCF_000744065.1 'Chrysanthemum coronarium' phytoplasma | reverse complement strand
CTAACCAAATTAGAAACTATTGCTAATGCAACAGAAGGAGTTGCCAAATCTTATGCTATTCAAGCTGGGCGCGAAATTCGTGTTATCGTTGAACCAGACAAAATCGCAGACAATTTTATTTTCCAAACTGCCCGCACCATTAAAGAACAAATTGAAAAAGACATTAGTTACAATGGTGTTATCAAAGTTACTGTTATAAGAGAAACCAGAGCTGTGGAAATGGCTAAATTATAATCCACCAAAGGAGATAATTAATTCATGAAAATAATGTTTATCGGAGATATTTACGGAAACCCAGGAATTAGTTATTTTGCCGAAAAAGTGGGTTTTTTAAAAGAAACTTACAAACCTAACCTCATTATTGCCAATGCTGAAAACGCTGATAATGGCAAAGGTTTAAGTTTTAAAATTTATAAAAAATTACAAAAATTAGGTGTTGATTTGATGACTATGGGAAACCATGTTTGGAAAAATAAACAAATTAAAAATTTTATTGACAAATCAAATGTAATTCGTCCCATCAATGACACCCAACAATTAGGTCAAGGTTATAAAATTATTGATTGCGAAGATAAAAAAATTTTAGTTATGAATGCTTTAGGACGTGTTTTTATTAACTCCAAATTGCATTGCCCTTTCAAAACTATTGATAATGTTTTGGAACAAAATAAAGCTAAATATGATTTTTCTTTTTTGGATTTTCATGCCGAAGCCACTAGTGAAAAAATTGCTTTAACTCATTATTTTGATGGTAGAATTGATGCTATTGTAGGCACTCACACTCATGTTCAAACTAACGACGAACGCCTTTTTCCCCACAATACTCTTTATATTTCTGATGCAGGAATGACAGGAGCCAAGGACGGCGTCATTGGTAAAGAAAAAGAACCTATAATTCAATCTTTTTTAGGAAATCGTGTTGTTTCAAGACCTAATGCCGAAGGAAAAAGACAATTAAACGGTTTACTTGTCACTCTTAAACCTCACAAAACTATTGAAAAGATTAATTTATCAGAATGAAATAAAATTTGTTTTATGAAAACTAAGCGAAAAATAATCAAAATTATCTTATGTATCACTTTAATTTTTTTTGTTTTTTAACGCTTTGCATTTTTTTATTTTATTCTGGTTTTTTAATTATTTAAATTATTATACCAAACATAACTTTTCCATATAAATTTATAATGATTTTATATTTTGGAAAATATTTAATAACCCCAAAACACTTCTACCCTCATAAAGGAAAATTATGAAAAAAGTAATCGCTATTACAGGTCCTACCGCTTCAGGAAAAACTAGCCTTTCTATTAAAATAGCTAAAAAATTTAATTTAGAAATAATTAATTGCGATTCTCTTCAAATGTATCAAAAATACGATATTGGAACTGCTAAAATAACTCTCGAAGAAGCCCAAGGAATTAAACATCATCTTTTAGATTTTCTTGCTCCTGGAACAAATTACAGTATTTATCATTTTCAAAAAGATGCCCGCAAAAAAATCGAAGAAACGCCCCTTCCTTTATTTGTGGGTGGTAGCGGGCTTTATCTTAAATCAGCTCTTTTTGATTATGAATTAACTCCTAAATCTTTGTTTTTGCCACCTACTTCTTTACCTGCAATAGAAAATATGATTGATTTTATTAAACAAAAAGATCCTCAATTAATTGCGAACCTAGATTTAAAAAATCCTCGTCGCATCCTAAGCGCTTATCAAGATTTACTTGAAGGCACTTTAAGGTCACAAAAAAATAAAAAACACAATTCTCTATATTCTTCGCTAATTTTTTATCTCGATATTGATAGACAAATTTTGAAAAAAAGAGTTATTTTAAGATTGGAACAAATGTTAAAACAAGGTTTTATAGAAGAAGTTAACCAAATTCAAACTCATTTTCCAAACGCCAATTTTAATATTATTGGTTATCGTGAAATTAAAGCTTTGTTAGAAGGAAAAATAACTTTAGACCAAGCCAAAACCTTAATTATTCAAAAAACTATGCAATATGCCAAACGCCAAAAAACTTGGTTTAAAAATCAAATTAATCCCATCATTCTAGATGCCTTATCCCCTGATTTAGAAAAAACCACTATTTGCCTTATTAACGATTTTTTAAAAACTGATTAAACATTAAACAATTAAACCAACGAAAACAATTCCAAAAAATAAGAAAGTAATTAGAAATATGATTAATACAAACGATTTTAAAACTGGACAAACCATTAAATTCAACAACCAAATTTATCAAATCCTAGAATTTTTACATGTCAAACCTGGTAAAGGTGCTGCATTTGTAAGAACCAAATTAAGAAACCTAAGAACAGGTAGTGTCATTGACTACACTTTTAACGCTGGTATCAAAGTGCAGCCTGCCTTAATTACTAAAATTAAGATGCAATTTCTTTATGCTTTGGAAGATAATTATATTTTTATGAATACTCAAAATTACGAACAATTAGAAATTAACAAACAT
>NZ_BBIY01000074.1:0-2395 GCF_000744065.1 'Chrysanthemum coronarium' phytoplasma | reverse complement strand
CGTTTTTGGCAAAAAAAAGTAGTAGAAATAATTATTCATCCTCCTTTAAAATACGATCATTATTGCAATACAAATATGCATCAAGTAGCTATTGATGTGCAAAATATTATCAACTCTAGTTTTAATTAAAATAATTATATTTTAACTTATTTTGATGTTATAATAAAATAGATGCTTAAAGAAATGCATAAAAAAGAAATATTTTTTTAATAAAGAAAGGTTTTATAATATGATTATTTTTAAAACAACTGCTTATTTTAATCCCCATTTAGATGATTTATGTTTTTTTGAAGAAAAAGAAGGAATCACTAAAAAATTAGTTTCAGCTTTAGAACCAAGTAACAAACAATCAGGACCTGTTGATTTATTTTGTCTTTCTTGGGCAATTTGTTTTTATAAAACTTCTAAAAAGATTTTAGCAGAACAAGACTATACAAATAAAGATTTAAAAGTAAAAGTAACTTTAGAAATGCAAAAAGATGATAAAGGTTTTTATTTTAAACCTACTGCTATTTTAGGAATTCAAGATATGACGCTGGAACAAACTGAAATAATCGCAGATGCAACTCATAAAAGATGCCCTATTTCTCGTTTAATTAGTGTTGATGAAAATGTTTCTGTTAAAGTTGCAAATTACAATGAATTGATTACAGAATAAAATTTTTCATGATATAATAAAAAAACACCTTTTAAAGGTGTTTTTTTATTATATAACTTTGAAATTATAAATGTTTAAATTATCAAAATTATTCATGGTAAATTTTTTTAAATCTTTATTTTTGTGAATAATTTTTTTTATTAAAGGGTTAAAAACATAATTATTATATTTAGCATCCGAAACTATTTCTTTTAAAAAAATGATATTTAATTGTAATAAATTTTTGGTAATGTTGGCATCTTTTGTCAAGGGAAAATTTTTGTGAGTATTTTGCAAAAAACTTTTTAATATTTCTTGTTCTAAATTGCTACAAGACAATAAATAATTTATAATTTTGTTTTTAACATTTTTGCGATAAAAATAATTCATTATAAAAATAACTAAAAGACAAATAAAAACAATAAAAATAAATTTAAAAAAGATACTTTTAAACATTATTTTATTTGCCTTGTTTCATGCTGTTCATAATTTGACGAATTTGTTTTTCAGAAGGGGTACGACCCATTTGGCGAAACATTTCTTTGATTTGTTTTTCACTGATGGGAGGATTTTGTTGTAAATGTTTTTTAAACCAACGAAACATTAAAAAAGCTCCTAAAACCCCGCCTAATAAAAATCCTATAATTGGATTTACATATAACCAAATATTGTTTATTTTGAACTCCTTTTTTCTTCTTTTTGTTTTTTTCTTTCCTTGGTGAAAGTCTAAATTTTTTGATAAAATTGGATTTTTTTATTACCGTATTGTTTTTCTTTTTGTAAAACAAATTCTTTAATTTGTGTAGGCAAAACAATTTTGCGATGTAATTCACAAATAATAATGCTATTTTGATGTGTTAATTTGTCTAAATATTCAAAAGCAGGTAAATAAAAATCTTTAAAATAAGGAGGGTCTAAAATAATAAAATCAAAAATCAAGTTGGCTTTTTGGAATTTTTTTAAAGCTTGAATAAAATGACCATAAAAAATAATGCTTTGTTCTAAATCCAGTTTTAATTTTTTGGTGGTTTTTTTTAAGGTTTGAAAAGATTTTAATGAAGCATCCACAAAATAGGCTTGTTTAGCATCTCTGCTTAAAGCCTCAAAACCATAAGAACCGTTGCCTGCAAATAAATCTAAAAAGATTTTGTTTTGGACTGAGGCTCCCAAAGTATTAAAAAGAGCTTCTTTGACCAAAGAGCTAGTGGCTTTGGTGTGAGGTGATGGCACTAGTTTGATTTTGTGTCCTTTGAATTTTCCTCCAATGATAATTGTTGTCTTTGTCATGAAAATATTTTTCTTTTGATGGAGTTTTTCAAAGAGGATAAAATTTCTTGGTAATTGTAAGGCAAAGGGGATCCTTTTTGGCTGAAATAATCAAAATTACTTTTAAGAAGTTCATATACGGCTTGATTGAGGTTAAGGTAGGCTAGCTTTTGAAAATATTTTATTTGGGAAAAATTTCGTTGAGGTTCTAATTTGTCACTTAACAATACAATTTTATCGCAATAATTCATTTTTTTATCACCCCAAACATGTTTTTTGATGGCATTAAGAATAGTGATATTTGTGATGCCAAATTCTTTTTTTAAGATGTTTGCAGCAGATAGAGCGTGAAAAATAGCAGGCGTTTTGCTGTATTTTTGGATATTGGCTTGAGTAAGATAGGGTTTTTGTTGTTCTAAGGTGTCGTTTTTGGTGTAATCATGAAATAAAGCTGCAATTTGAATAGGCAACAAAGGTTTGTTATAATGTCTT
>NZ_BBIY01000075.1:0-2276 GCF_000744065.1 'Chrysanthemum coronarium' phytoplasma | reverse complement strand
AGAGGTACAAGTAATAATGCGAATGTTTCACAGGGTAAAGGAAAGTGAGGAAGACCGAACAACCCAAACCCAAATAAAGGGACACAACAACAAAAAGAACAAGAAGAACAACAATAAACCCCCAAACCCCAAAAAGTATTACAAAAATCAAACTCAAAACCAACAAACGAAAAATAGTTTTTCTCAGCCAAATCCACCAAAACCAAAGCAGCAAAACAATGATAAATCTCAAAAACCCAAAAAATAATTAACCCTGAATATTGACAAACCCCTTATAATTTGTTAAAATATAATTGAACTTTAACCTTTTGGTTAGTTGTCTTTGGATTGGTTCATTGGCATAACGGTGTCATACTTTATTTTTGTAGATGATGTATTTTTCAACACCACATTTATTTTAACATCTAATAAAATAAAATACAAATCACATCTATAATTAAATATTTTTTAAAGATAAAAGACTAGTTTTTGCTAGTCTTTTTTTTTTTTGCTTTTTTTGCCCCTTTGACCCCTTTTTTCCCTTTGCGCCGCGCTTTTTCTCACTTTTTCGCCCTTTTTTTGCATCTTAATTGTTCTTCATTTTAAGAACATCATTATTCCTTAATTTAAGAACAAATTGTTCCTTGTTATAGGAATGCCCTTTTTATCCTTATTAAGTTAGTTTTTTAAAAATTATCAAATTATTATCTTTAATTATTTATTAATTAAAATTGTTTTTTGGTGATTTTTAAAGGCTAACTTTTTTTATTATCAAATTAATTATTATCTAATCTTTAATAATAGCTAATTGATTAATTGATAAATTATAAATATTTTAATTGACACTAATTATTATTTAATACTATTTAGTTAAGTTAAAATATTGCTTCAAGGAAATAACATGTTTTATAAAAAAATTTTCTATATTTTGTTTTCATAATAAAAACAATATTGGAAGGGAATTAGAATAAATATATGCGTAATGTTAATAATAATAAGAAAAATAAGAAAGTATGTGGGTTTCCTAAAGTCTTAGTAATTTTAGGTGCTGCCTTAGTTGCTACAGTATTTATAGTAGGGATGATTATTTCTACAAGAGCCCTAAATACAGACTATATGTTTAAAACTAAACCATTAGGAACAAAAGTTGGGAAAGCTAATCCTTCATTATTAGGTTATCTATATTCTAAATTTACTGATGATAATGATGATAAAAAATTAGTTGATTTAGAAACTAAACATTTAGTAACAGATACAAATGTAACAGATACAAAACAAATTAAACAAGAAGTAGGATTAGTTGCAAAGTATTGCAATGATGATTTAAATAATAAAGCATTATTTAAAGATTATAACTTAGTGCATGTAGGTTATAAATTAGTTTTATTGACTACTGATAGATATAATGCAGGAAAAAATCCAGATCCAAGTGTAGATACACAAGCCTCAAATTATGACTCTGCAACAAATGGAGACTTTAATGAAGTTAAACCTGGTGATGTTGTATTAGTAGATACAGTAACAGAAGAAGGAGAAACAAATAAAGATTTTTATGTTGTAGTTAAAAAAGACGGTAAGGATGTACAAGAATCTGTATTTAGAGTAAGAATTGAATATGATGGAACACCTACATTAAAGCATCAAAAAGACAACAATGGTAAATTATTATACAAAGCAGTAGATATACATGGTAATGAAGTAAAAGACAGTAATGGTAATGTAAAACAATTTACATTTGACAGTGATAATAATACAACTGAAGGACAAAACAGAACATTACTTAAATCACTTACATTAAAACCTGTAACAACTGGAACTGGAAATAATGAAACCAATAAAAAAACAGTGCAAAACCTGCAAGATACCTTTACAAAAGGCAAGATGTTTGGGGTAATGAAGTGACAGTCGTAGAAAGCACTGTAAATACTTCAGATCAAGGTGTAACTGCTAAAAATAATAGAACATACGAACACACCTTTACATTACCACCTGTAATGCAAAACGATACTGGTAAAAAATCATATACTAAAACTTTAGAAGAATTACAAAAATCAAACCAAAACTACAAAGAGTACAACGAAAAAGATGTAGATGACAAATATAAAGATGGTACATTAAAATATAAAGATCTACATAATAATCCTTCAGTTCTAAATTCTAATGGAACTGTTCATAAAGAACCATATAAATTTACATTTAATTTACAACAAGTATATTATTTAGAAAATACATTAGAAAAAACAGAAACAGTTAATGGCACAACCACTAAAAAAACAAAAACATTATTAGCAAAATTA
>NZ_BBIY01000076.1:0-2181 GCF_000744065.1 'Chrysanthemum coronarium' phytoplasma | reverse complement strand
CCTCTTTTTCCCCAACAAAAAACTACAAAACTTAGAAATAAAAAACGCAAAACAGGAATACCGAGAACAACAATTAATAAAAAAACTAGATGAAATAAGGGATTCTCAAAACAAACTACAATCCCAAATCTCAACCCAAAATTTAAAAGTCGCTATTTGGAGAGACAAAAAATAAAGAAAAAGATTGTTAAAATCCCAAAAACACAACAAAACCTCAATCGGAAAGGACAATGAAAATGATTGATTCAAATTTTACTATTGGCTTCATGACGGGCGCAGTTTTTGTTACCGTTTTATGTTTTATATTTAAACATCTATTTTTTAGTTTTCTTCAACTATTCAACCCTAACGACACTCATCCGTTCAAAAGAAGAATACAAGAATTAACAACCCCAAAACCAAACAATACAAACAATAGCCAACCAAAACCCCAAACCCCACAATCAACTCAAAACCAACAAAAACCCCACTCACAAACAAACAACCCAAATCATCCAAAAAACAACCATCCAACCCCTGGAAAATAAATAACAACCGAAGACTCTCACCACGAGAGTCTTTTTTTGTACCAATTCACACGAAAGGCGAAAACATGAAAACATTAACAAAAATATATCTTAGTTTTTTATCAATTTTTGGTTTAATTCTATTTGTTTTGTTAATTGTTGGATTAACCAAACCACAAACAACCCCCAACACCAACCAAAATACACCACCAAACACTCACACACACCACCACGAAGAGGCAAAACAAAATAACAAAGAACTAAACCCCAAAGAAAAAGAAGCACTTAGTGAAATCCAAACTCGTTTAAAAGAATTAGAATTATTCAACCAAAAAAATATAGAAAAATCAAAAAAAATAAAAGAAGAAGACAACATTTTATCTCAACAAATTAATTCTAATTTAGCAAAAATCAACACTTTAAATCAAGAAATAAATACCCTGAAAAACCAATTAGAAGAAAAAACCAACCAATTAAATAACAAACAAACAAACTTAACTGATGATGAAAAAACAAAATTAGAAAATGAGATAAACGCAATAAATAAAGAAATAACCAAAACAACCCAAAAACGAGATAAAATCAATGACGAAACCAAAACCCAAACTAAAAAACGAGTAGAAAACACACAATCACAATTAACTAATCAAAACAAAATCCAAACAACTAAATTAGAAATAGATAAAACCACCAACTTCAAAGATATTTATCAAAAAATAAACACCTTGCAACAATCAATTAATTACAATAACGCAAACAAAGAACGAATAAAAGAACTAATCACCCAACACCAAGATGACCCCCAAGAAATCCAAAACCTAAAAAGTTATGATTTATTCTTAGACGGACAATTAATCCAATTCGAAAAACAAATTAAACAACTAAAAAACGAAATTGAAATTATCCAAAACCCAAACACCCCAAAACTTGAAAAAAAGAAAGTCACATTCAAAGATGTATACGGAATGGAAAGGGAAAAAGAAGAATTAGAAGATTTAATTTATTATTTCAAAGATGATAACAACGATTTAGTTAACTATGACAAAATCAAGCCCAAAGGGTACCTACTGTACGGCCCTCCTGGAACAGGTAAAAGTTTTTTAATGAAAGCTTTATGTAATGAAACCGAAGCACATTTTATTGAATTTGAACCTTCTAAACTAGATAAAACTTACATCGGCGAAGGAACTGAAGAATGGGAAAAAATTTGGAAAGAAGCAGAATCACATGGTAAAGCAATTATCTTTATCGATGAAATCAGTGGACTTGCTAATAGAGAAGACAAAAACACTAACAAAACAAGTCAAAATATAATTAATAATATATTAACTAAACTAGATGGATTTAACAGTAATAACAAAAAAATTGTCTTAATGGGGGCAACTAACTACCTTAATCAAATCGACAAAGCCCTAAGAAGTAGATTTAGCAAAGAAATCAAAATCGACTTAATCAAAGACCACGAAATTGAAGACTTCTTAAAATTCCTAATTACACCTTATCAAATTAGTTATCACACATATATACATTTAAATGATATCGCCAACAAATGTAAGGGTAAAAACTATTCAAATCGTGATTTAACAACTATCATCAACGAAGCATACAACAAAACTAATAAATATAAATCACAAAATAAAATTCATGAAGTAATGTTGCCTTCCGACCTAGAATA
>NZ_BBIY01000077.1:0-2166 GCF_000744065.1 'Chrysanthemum coronarium' phytoplasma | reverse complement strand
ATTGTTTCGGTTGGAAATTAATAAATAATGATAATAATCGCGAATTTGGTTGAATAAGGGCGAAATATCTTTAAATAATTGTTTCTTTTTGATATTAATTTTCTGTTCGTCAATTGGTGGTTTTGGTTTCATTGAATGATATGGTTGTGGACAAGGGTTAGTAGTTATTTTCGTTGTTTCTTTTTCTTGTTGGCTTAAAGTTTTAAATTCGAAAGAATTCATAAATCCTTCTATTCTTTGAATCGCTTTAGAAAAAGATTTAATTTGACGGATAGTCATATAAACATCAATCAGATCGTAATCTTTTCCGCACTTCCAACAATGAATTTTGTTAGTAGAAGTGAAATGACAACAAGTAGGATTTTTTCCTTGATGAAGGGGACAAGGGAAACGGTGGTTGATGTTAAAATTTAGGGGTAAAATATTTAATTTTTTTAATAAAACCGACATGGGGAAATGAGTTTGGATGTGTTTGATTTTATCTTGATAATTCATTGATAAATTCCTTAATAACTTTCTAATGGATAAGGTAAAATATAACCAATTTCTTGGAAAGTTTGCGTGGTCATTTCAAGGTGATAAACTAAGTTTTTTTTCGTACCGCTTCGATTCTTTTTAATCGATAATTCAATGATTTTTTGAGATTCATTGTTTTTTGATGCTAAATATAATTGATTACAATTTTGATTATAGATATTTAAGGGTTTTTCTTGGTCTTTGGCTAGTTTGGGTTGGAATTCGGACATGATTAAAACAATATCAGAGTTAGTTTCAATGCCACCTGATCCTTTTAAAGCGGTGATTTCAGGGGATTTCCCTTGGTAACTACTGTAAGTGTCCCTTGAAAATTGAGATAAAATGATAATAACGATGTTTAATTCTATGGCTAATTGTTTGAGTTTCGTCATAATTTCATCAATGGCTAACCGATCATTTTCTAAATGATTACTAGCTTTAGTAATTTGAAGATGGTCAATGACGATGATTTCTACTTGTTTTTCTAAATGAAGGCGATAAACTAAATCAATGATATAATCTATTTTTTTACCTTGATCATAACTAAAGGATAAGTTAAGCTGGAAAAAGAATTGTTGAGCGTCATTCATCCTTTCCATGTAGGTATGTTGAGTGATGTTTGAGTCTTCCCAATTTTTAGCTAAAATAACATCTAAGGGAATTTGAGTTTGGTGGGCTAATAAACGACTTAAATTTTCTTCTAAGGTCATTTCATAAGAAAAAACTAAGAGATGAGGGTGATGATGAGTTTCTTGATACTTAGTTTTCGTAATATCTAAGAGTAAATTATAAACAAAAGTGGTTTTTCCTAATCCTGTATAACCGCCAATGGTGATGATTTGACCTTTTTTAAAGCCTTTCGTGGCTTGATTTAAGTGAGCTGTTCCGTTTTTTAATACAACTTTTTATTTTAAAATTGTTCTTTAAGACTAAAAATTAATAGATAATTTCATATCTTTTCAAACTAAAGAAATATTGTTTTCATTCAAAAAAGTGTCTAAACTTTTTTTGATAATTCTTTGGTTTCAAAAGATATTTTTTTAAATATTTTATCTTTACACTATCTAGTTAGGTAAAAAAAGTGAAAAACTCATCAACAAAATGAAAAGAAAATAATCTTTGATATCAATTTAACATTTTTCTTTACAAAAAGGCGCACTAAAGTAACCTTTTTCAAGGTTATATTATTTTATATTAATTCAACTAAAAATTTATCTCAGATTTTGAACATATTGAGATGGAGTTGAATGATTTAATTTGCTTAAAATCCACTTAGTATTCCAAAATTTCGGAAAATGATTGATTAATTTTTTCATTTTATCAGGAGATTTTTGAAATAAAAAAGGATTTTGATGTTGTAAAATTGTTTTCATTTGGCCAAAAAAGTTTTCAATAACGGCGTTATCACGAGGGGTAGCTTTTCTTGACATGCTGATTAAAAAACCTTTTTTTGTTAAAGTTTGTTGAATTTTGAGCGATTGATAAACTTTTCCTTGATCGGAGTGAATGATACAAGGTTCTTTTAATTTTGGAAGTTTTTTAATAGTATTTAAAACTAAATCTTTATTTTGTTGGTTTGAAGTGTGAGAAGCAATGATTTGGTTATTAAAAGAGTCGATAATACAAGAAAAATAGAGAAAACCTTGAATA
>NZ_BBIY01000078.1:0-2150 GCF_000744065.1 'Chrysanthemum coronarium' phytoplasma | reverse complement strand
AAAATAACGATTAATAAAAGGTTTTAATTGTTCGGTAATGGTAGCTGAAAATAATAAAATTTTGGCTTTAAGATGATTAATTAAAGGGTCTAGGGAAGTTAAAAATACCTCATCAAACATCATGTCAGCTTCATCAAGGACTAAATAAGATACATATTTTAAGTTAATTTTTTTGAGTTTAAACGCGTATTCTAATAACTTATCGGGAGTTGCAATAATTAATGGAGGTTGTTTTTTTTCAAAAGTAGCAATTGCTTTTTGTTTATCCATTCCTCCGTAAAGAATTTTGGTAAAATTAGTTTTTTCAATTTGTTTAAACATTTCCCATACTTGAAATACTAAATCATTGGTAGGGACTAAAATAATTGCTTGAGTAAATGGTTTTTGGAAATCAATTTTACTTAATATCGGTAAAAGATAAGCATGGGTTTTGCCTGTTCCTGTAGGAGCAATTCCTACTAGATTACCTGGTTTTTCAAATTGTGAAAAGACTTCTTTTTGGATGGGAGTTAAAGTTTGGAATTGAAGTTGTAATATTTTTTTTTGAATATAGTTTTGCAAGTTAAAAACCTCCTTAAATCATATATATTATACCAGTATTTTGGTAATTTGGAAGTATTTTAGTAATAAATTAATTTTGTTGCAATAAATTGTTGAAAAAAACTTATTTCCAGTTAAAATATAAGTAAGTCTTTGACTTGATTATAAATTATAATGACATATATTAAGGAAAGAAAATAGGGTAATGAAAACAAATAAAAATAATAAGAATAATGATAATAAGAAAAAGAAAAAACAAAACAATAATGATTTAAAACAAAGTAAGAAATATAATAATAAAACTAAATTAACCAAAGATAATAAAAATGTTAAATCAAATAAAAAAGGTTTTAACTTTAGTTTTTCTAATTTATTAGCTTGGGGTGTTGTTGTTTGTTTGTGTTCAATTCCTTTATATTATATATCTGCTACTGTTTGGGAACAAATAAAGAAATAATTAAAATTTAATCTAAGATATAAAAAAAACTATTTTCTTAATGAAAATAGTTTTTATCTTTATATATGGATTGTTTAGTTAATCAATTGTTATTTAGTATTTTTGTTTAATTCTTCTTTTCCTTTGGGAGATAATTCTTTGTATATTACATTATAAAGATTTTGTTGTTCTTTTAAGGCATAATCTAATTTTATCTTGTCTCTTTTAATTTCAGTTTCTAGATTATTTTTTGCCTTAATTGCTTTTTTTTGCAGCTAACTCGGATTCGATTTTAGTTTGTAATTCCTTTTCTGGTGTTATTCCCCTCATTTGTTGCTGATATAAATTAAAATTTTTAATATGTTCATCATATTCCTTTTGATATTGTTCTATTTTGGGGTCTTTTTCTTTAGTAGCAATTTTTCTTTGTAATTCTTCAATTTTTCTTTGATAATCTTCAATCTCTTTTTTTATTTCTTTTAATTCATTAATTTTGTTACGGTCCAAGCTTGTTTAGTTATTTTCTGATTCATTTTTTCCTTTATCAATGAACGATTTATCTTTATCTATGTTGTTAATTAAGTCGTTATTGTGTTTAATTCCATCATCTATTTTAATCATTTCTGGTAATTGTTGGTTTTGAAAAGTTGCAGCTTTAATGCGTTCTAAGGCTTCATCAATCTGTTGTTTATATTCGTTATATGCTTTTGGTGATAATTTATTTTTTAGTTTAGGTAGTAAAAAAGATTGCATTATGTGTTTCATGAAGTTTAAACCGTCTTCTTGGGTTGGTTCAATTCCTTTTCTTTCGATTTCTTGTTTTATGTCATCCATTTTATTTTTAATATCTAAAGTTGCATTTGCCATATAGTATTCAAATTCAAATTTAGAATTAAGTTGTCTAAATAAATGAAACAGTTAGTTATTGCTTCCTGTTGTGCTTGTAGTTGTTTTGCTTGTGTCTTCTTTGGCAGGTTCTTGTTTAGATTTTAAAACTCAACAAATACCTAAAATTAATCCTAACATTAATACTGTAAATGCTACTGTTAATATTATAAAATTTTTATTATTTTTTTGTTGTAAATGCATTTTCAATTCCTTTTTATTTAATTTATTAGTTATATTGAATTAAGTAATTTCTCTTTTTCTCTAAGTTTTTCCAATTCTTATAAAA
>NZ_BBIY01000079.1:0-2125 GCF_000744065.1 'Chrysanthemum coronarium' phytoplasma | reverse complement strand
TTCTTTTTATTTTTTTTAAAAAGGTTATAATAATATTGAGTTTCGTTTTATCATTTTTTATTAATTTCCTATATTTATGGGTATTTGAAAATGCTAAAAAAATTCTTTAATTATTTTTGATAATAGAAAAGAGGTTTAAAAATGTCAAGTTTTAGAATAGGCAATAAACATTATAAAATAATTCCTTTTTTAATTACTACTTGAACATTACTGTTTTTTTTGTTTTGGATAGGTGGGCTTGCTTATAAATATCATTTAGAAACCGAAGAAATACGTAAATTACAAGAAGTAGATATTAAAGCAAAAGCAAGAGAGTTAAATGACTTTATATATAATGAAAATAAAAAACTTAAAAAAGAAAACGAATATATGAAAGATACTCCTTATGAGTTTATAAGAGATAATGGAGAAAAAGAATATTATAATTTATTTGCTCACCAATTAGTTAAAAAAATCGATAAAGATGATACAATTTGGGAATATGATAAAAATAATGGTCTTTTGTTGAAAAAAACTGATAAATATAATAATGTTGAAGAGTACGGTTTACACGGTAAATTAATCAAAAAAACTTTATCAGATGGTGTTTGGATGGAATATAATTCTGTTAATAAAAAATTAATGAAACGTAAAAATATTGATAATTCTATTGAAGAATTTCATGATAATGAAGAAAAGTTTAAAGAAATAGATAAAAATGGTAAAGTTAAATTTTTTAAAACTAAACTTTATCAAAATATTTCGGATTTTAAGAAATTAAATCTTACTGCTAGACAATTAAAAGATATAGGATTTACTTTTCAACAAATTAAAGAAGTGGGATATACTGCGAAAGAATTAAAAGATGCAGGTTCCAGTTTGCAAGAATTAAAAGCTTCTGCACAACAAGAACAAGAAACATTTAATAATATTCTAAAAAAAATAGAATCTGAAGTTGAAAGTTTAACAACTGAACAAGAAATAGTTTATCATCCAGGTGGTAAAACTATAAAGCATATTAAAATATTAGATTCTAAAAATAAAAAAGAAATTAAAAGAATTATTTATCATGATGATGGTAAAACTATAAATCAAATTTGGGAAACCAACCCCGAAGGCACAATAATCAAAGCAACCTATTACCAAGATGATGCCAAAACAATTAACTTGATTAAGGAAATCAACCCCGAAGGAAAACCAACCCAAATAACATATTACAACCCAGATGGAACTGTTAAAGAAACTATAAATTATTAATGATGAATAAGAAAAGAAAAATATTTTTAAATTTTTGGGTTATATTTATTGTCATCATTCTTTTAATTCTCTTATTCCTTTTAGGTTTAAGATTACCTAAATTATTTAAATCAATTCAAGATAAAAATAAAGTTGAAACCCAATCTCAATATAAAACTCAATATATCCATGATACTAATAAAGTTAATAATATAATTGGATTAATTAATTCTTTAAAAAGTTTAAAAACTTTAAATCAATTAAAACCTCAAACTGAAAAAAATGATAATGAATATCAATTTCAAATTGAATCAAATGACAATAATCAATTAGTTAAAGATATCGCAGTTGTAAGTTTAACTATTGTTGTAGGTGTTATTAGTTGTGTAGTCTTAGCTCCTATATTGGCATCTGTAGGGCCAATAGCAGCTCCTATTGCCTTGTTACAATTTAAATAGAAAGGAGAAATAAAACATCAAATAAAGTTATTGTTCAAAGAGTTATCTTTTTAGATAATAAAGATAAGTAAAAATAGCCCCTAAACTAATAGAGGCTTTTAAAATATAAAAATTGTCTTCCGCGGAATGTCAATTTAAATATCACTTTTAATTTTATAATGCCTCTTAAACGCATTATTTTACCCCTCTTGCTTTGATTTAAATACAATTAGGGTTATAATAATTTACCCTATGATTGTTTTATAATCCCTTTATTTTAAGTATAAAAGTATTCAAAGACGAGCAGAGCGAACTAGGCGGCCAGCCGATGCATATTAAGAATTAACTCTTACCTTCCTCCTATAAAGTCCCCTTTGGGGATTTAGGGGGTTTTTAATATTATAAAGGAGAATAAGATGTTATTTAATTTATCAAAAGAACAAAAAGATATTATTAATTCAGATGCTTCTTGC
>NZ_BBIY01000080.1:0-2105 GCF_000744065.1 'Chrysanthemum coronarium' phytoplasma | reverse complement strand
TTTTATTAGGCTCTGATAATGTAATGTTATTTAATGTGTTTTCAAATTCTTGTAGTTTTTTCTCGAAATCATCTAATATATTTTTTTCTTGTTGTTTTAAATTTAGATATGTAGGATTAGTTGTTTTGAATTCTTCTAATCTTTGGTTTTGTTCTGGTGAAAAAGAATTTGCTTGAATGTTGGGAGCAGATAAATTAGATACTAAAGAATTTCTTAATAATTCTATTATTTTCTTTCTTTCTTTCATGAAATATGTTTTTGAGCCTGTTGCACCTGTAAATTCTTCTATTAGATCTTTTATGTATTGTGCTTTTTCTTGTGGGGTCTTTGCTTCCATCATTTGTCTTCTTTCCTCTGTGCCATATACTGGCAAAGAAAGCAACAAATCTTTTATAGCTTTTTGTTTAGGTTTAACAATGTGGTTTATAAAATAATTAGATTCATTAAATTGTGCTTCTATTTTGTTTTGGTCTTCTGGTGATAAACGAGATATAATATCATTTTTTATTTCATACAAATCATCTATTGACACATGTAATTTATCGTCATTTGATGCTGTGGAGGATTGTTCTTGGTTTGATTCTTCTATTTCTAAAACATCTAATCTTTTTTTTATTTCTAATATATTTGCATTAGGCATCCTTAAAAAAGAATCTTTCAATAAAAAAGGTTTAATATCTAAATTAGGATATGTTTTTTTATCTTTTTTATAATCTAGTTCTTGATTTAGATAATAAGGTTGAGATGCAATAATATTATCAGAATTAACTAAATCAAAATGAATATCTAATTTAAAAGGATTTGATGGATAAATAGTTAATTTATTAAATGAATTAATTTCTTTAATGGAATCTTTGTAATCAGCATTAACTGAATCCAAATCAAAACTAGCAACAATAATATATTGTTCTTTATCATTAGTTTTTTCTAAGGGAAGTAAATTTTTATTTTGAATATGTGATAAAGGTAATATAGTATTGTAAATATCTCCAACTTTATATTTTATTTCGTTTTTGTTTAAACTATTTCTATCTTTTCTAATAAAACTGGTTTTTTTAATAAATTAGGTGTAATTTTTTGTATTTGTGATAGCGGTGGGAAATCATTTATATAATAAATTTGATTTTCAGCTTCAATACAAAGTCCAGTGTTGTTATTAGATGAGGTTATTTTATTATAAAATATTTTTTTAATATCTTCAACTTTTTTAATTAGATTAGTAGAATTATTATTTTTAACATCAATTGGAAAATAATGATATTTAATATATTTTTGAGCAAACTCAGTTACAAAATTAGGTTTGGTAAAAAAAATAATCCCAATGATCTTTTTCTTGTTGTAATTCTTTTTTTGCATCAACTAATTTTAAATCAATTCTTCCGTTTTGTTTTTGAACTTCGCAATAATCCTTTGTTTTTTGATCATTACTTAAAAGTTTTTCTACGTCTGTTTGGGGTTTTAGAAATTCTTCATAGGCTTCTTGTTTAATAGCAATATTAGCATCACAACAAAGATATAAATCTTGTTCATCTAGACAACTTTTTTGAGGAATAGTTACTAATAGAGCATAACCTCTTTTATATGTTGATGCTGTATTAGGTTCTTGTCCTATTGTTTTAGCATCTCCTTGAAAATAAAACAAATTCTTATTATCTGATGCTAAAGGTTTAATTTGTGCTTCTAATTTAGTTTTATTATCTGTTTTTATTTTAGATCCTATATTAGAATTACCATTTATACCTAGTTGTCTTGGTTGAATTGCTCCTAAATAATTAGGGTCACTATCATTAGCTAAAAGAATATTAAAATTAGAATGACTCAACAAGATAATAAAAAAACAATATATAAAATATATACTGTTTTTTTTACGTGTTTTAAAAAGGTAGTAAGAATTAATATTTTTTTATATTTAGACATATTAACAATTACCGCTTTTAATTTATGAATAACTTGATGTATTATTTGTGTAATAATATTAACTAAGTAATAAGTAATTAAGGATTATATATTAGGATGTAGAATTAGATCTTGAATTGTTTCCTTGTCCTTGTGCTTGAGTTTGTGTTACTGCTTGTGTTTGTCTCATACCAGCACCAGCAAAATTA
>NZ_BBIY01000081.1:0-2084 GCF_000744065.1 'Chrysanthemum coronarium' phytoplasma | reverse complement strand
ATATTTGCATGAATAATGCATCCTTTCATGATAGTTATATAAATCTTTTTGCTTATCAGGGCTTTGATTTATATAACTATTTTTTTTTATATTTGAGTGCCTTTGCTGCGTTAGGCAGTAAAGGAGTAATGAGAATATAAAAATATTTATTTTAATGTGGGCTTAATATAATGAAAATGACCCTACATATACGCACCGTAACGAACATATACATAGAGTCATTAATAATTTTAACATTTTTTATATGTTAATGTTAATAATTATGAAAAAGTGTTACGGTGAATACACTTATATTATAACAAAATACTTGAAAAAAATTAAATGATAATATTAAAAATCAACTAAATAACGACTTTTTTTTTGATAAGAACCAAGTAATATAAAAATTCCAGGAAACAATCCCCAAATAAGACCATATATACCACAAAATCTTTTTGTAAATTTATTAGATTTTGAATTAAATAATCTTATATATAAAAAAATAGAAAAAGGAATTAATAAAAAAAATAAACCAAAAAATAATTCTAAAAAATATGAATGAAATAAGTTATTTTCTAATTCATAATGATATTTTTTTCCAAAAATTTCTATATCATAAACTTTAAAATGTAAAAAAGATAAAATTTGAAACTTTGATGATAAAAATTCTATATAATACCTTTTAAAACCTAAAAAAGATAAAATTTTAATCTGTGATAATAAAAATATTAAAAAAAAATAAAAAATTGATTGAAAAAGAATACAAAAAAAACAACCTAATTTAACTAATTTATTCATTTTTTTATTTTCTCCAAAAAATATATAAATATTTATATAAATCTATATTAATTATTTTAACATATATTAACTCTCCAACCTACTCCTTTACCGATTCTCACGGCAAAGGCGGTTGGTTCGTATTAATTAAAATATAAAAAAATGACCCTACATATAAAAGTTTGCGAAAAATATATGCAGAGTCATTAATAATTTTAACAAATTTATATATTATAAAAACCCCTAAATCCCCAAAGGGGACTTTATAGGAGGAGGGTAAGAGTTAATTCTTAATATGCATCGGCTGGCCGCCTAATTCGCTCTGCTCGTCTTTGAATACTTTTATACTTAAAATAATTTAAAATTGAATATATATATAAAATAAGGCGTTTTAGAGGTATTATAAAATTAATTAATGGATTAAAATTAACATTCCGC
Source organism: 'Chrysanthemum coronarium' phytoplasma (assembly GCF_000744065.1). NCBI lineage: Bacteria > Bacillati > Mycoplasmatota > Mollicutes > Acholeplasmatales > Acholeplasmataceae > Candidatus Phytoplasma > 'Chrysanthemum coronarium' phytoplasma. The sequence goes on along the minus strand of NZ_BBIY01000081.1, from coordinate 890 downwards.
GGAAATAGATTTTTATTTTACATTAAATAAATAAAATACACATAAAAATAATGAAAAAAACATTTAATTATAAAAAATATTAGTTAATTCATTTTTTCTAAAACATCTTTTACTGTTTTTATATTATTACCTAATTTATTCCATCCTTGTGAAATATCATCTACATTTCCTAAATTGAATAATTCTAAAATAGTATAAAATTTATAACTTAATTTTTTATAATCATCATTATTAAAATCTATATCATCAGAACCAGTTATATTATTACGATGTAATTCTAATGACAAATTGCTTTGATAAATACAAGGGTGTTTTTCAATGCAAGAATTAGCACCTAATAAAATTGTATGAACTTCATCATTATTATATAATTTAAAAAATAAATCTCTTATTTCTAAATAATTTAGTTTTTTTATTTTTTCATAAAAAATAAATTCACTTAAATCTCTTATTTCTTCTATACTAAAATCAGATAATTTTTTTTGATATAATTTATAAAACATAATATAACACTCTTTTCTTTAATTTTATTTTTATCTTTATCATGCAAAATATAATTTATCATCTACATATATAAATATACAGTTTTTTAAATCTAATTTAACCTTTTTTTAATCAAAAAAATTAGTCTAAAATTGTCAATTCTTGAAATGTACCAAAGTTGACTTTGGTACGCTTTTTTTTTGAAAAAAAATGATTAAAAAACTTAGTAAATACCTAGCTAAATTGAGTATATTTTTTTCATTTTTTCATTGGTTAAAGTTTTGGTTAAAGTTGACTTTAACCAAACTTTTAAAAAACATCATATTTCCCTGATAAAACCTACGTTCCTGAGGCATAATTTTTCGGGCTTGCGCTTTTTGGAATCTCAAACGCGCGCACCCGAAAAA
>NZ_BBIY01000082.1:0-2082 GCF_000744065.1 'Chrysanthemum coronarium' phytoplasma | reverse complement strand
CATTATGTTAAACAACGTTCAATTAATAGGTCGAATTACACATGACCTCGAAAAACAATACATTAACAGTAATAACGAACAAATTCCAAAAATAGATTTTCAATTAGCTGTTAAATAAACCAAAGACAAAGTTCAATATATTCCTTGTGTAGTTTTTAGAACCCAAGCTGAAAATTTTCATAAATACTTACATAAAGGATCGAAAATTTATCTCGAAGGAACATTATCCATCCAAAAATATACCAACAACGAAGGTCAAAAGAAAACAAATACAAAAGTGATCGTAAATAAAGTCATCTTTTTAGATAATAAACCTCAAACTGATAATTTACCATTTTAAAATAAAAGAACATTGATATTAAACATCTTAACTTTTCAAAAGAAAACCAAAATAAAAGGAGAATAAAAAATCATATGAGCGACGCCATGACTGAAATATACCGTGGTACTTACTTCAAAGAACGCAGCAAATTAAAATCTAAAACTAAAAAAAATAATAAACCAAACAAAAAGGAGAAACTTAAAAATGACTAAAAAAGAATTAATTAAAAAAATAGCTGAGGCTAATAAAACCTCAATTTCAAAAACAGAAGAATTTTACCATTCATTCGAACATACCCTAATAGAATCCATTACTTCCAACGAAGAAGTAATTTTATCTTCTAAAATAGGTAAATTCATTTTAAAAACTCGTAAAGCCTACACTGGTAGAAACCCCCAAGCAGGCAAAAAACTCAAAATCTTTGCGAAAACCGTTGTCTCTTTCAAACTTTCTCAAACCATTAAAAATAAAGTAAAAGATTTAACATTAGAATAAATCAATATCAACCAACAAAGGAGAAATTAAATATGAATAAAATCATTAAGAAAAAAACAAAACCCAATACTCACGAAACAAACCAAAACCAAGAAATAAAAACAATGACTAACCCTAAACAAGAAAATATAACTATTATCCCAATAAAAAAACGCAATTTATTAAAAAAAATAGCTTACATAACGATCATTTTACATTTTATTTTACAAGTCATTATTATTTACTACGATAATAAAATTCCCTGGTTAACAACAGGAATTAATAATTCTCTTGAATTGATTAAATCTCTCATCCCAGGAGGAACTAAATAATATGAATAAAAACATAAAAAACAAAAATAAAATATTAACTATTATCACAATTATTATCGCTATCTTTTTCACTACCACATCCATTTTCGCTTTAACTAATTACTTTTCTAAACAAAGAAAAGAAAAAATTCAATTAATGAACAATCTTCCTTTTTTCACTATTGAACGAACAGGTGGCAATAATGAAGATAAAACCCTTTTACCAATTCCCATTCCAAACTTAAACGAACAAAAATATAATTACTTAATTACGATCGAACACGAAGCGACACTAAACTCCAACGGAATGGATATTAATGTTCCTTTATATTTGAAAATATCAACTAAATATGACACACTTCAAACTTTTACCAATCCTGAAAAATATTTAAATGTTGGTTTAAAAGTGGATAATAATGATTACGATGATACTAAACGCCCACAAATAAGATTAAATGATAAGGGCATCGGTTCACTTAAGATCCAAATTAGCATTGAACAAAAAGAAATCATTACTAATAAAAACCCTCAATTAGAGTTAATTTGTGATTACGAATTAGTCGATTCTCAAGGCACAGCTTATAGCGGCAGCAGTCAAACAATCGAAAATAAAATTACTAATTTAGCATAATAAAACATCAAAAGACCAATTATTAATTGGTCTTTTTTTGTTAGAAAGGAACTTATATGAATATCAAAAACAAATCAAATAAAAATTCAACTAATTTAATAATAATCATAATAATATCTATGGTCTTATTTTTAGGGACTTATGTTTGGATTCATCATCAAACTTTAACAGAAACTGAAAAAAATCTCATAACCCATCATAAAAAATTAGAAAATCAAAATAAAAATCTCCAAGAAATAAAAGACAAACTCCAACAAAACAAAGATATAATCCAAAACCAAATTACCAATACAAATAAAGAATCACAAGAAACAACAAACACTAATTTACAACAATTAAATAAT
>NZ_BBIY01000083.1:0-2042 GCF_000744065.1 'Chrysanthemum coronarium' phytoplasma | reverse complement strand
AATGAATTAGGTGAAACAAAAACTAAATTAGAACAAACCGAACAACAATTAAGTGAAACAAATAATGAATTAGGTGAAACAAAAGAAAAAAATAAACTAAATTATTTTCACAAAAATAAATTTTTTTTATTTATAATGTTAACTATAATAAATTTACTTTTTTTAAATGTTTTTATTTTATATAAAACATATAAATTTTATAGAGTAAATTATAAAGAATAAACTTAATTTCTATTTTATTTAAAATTTTTAAATAAAAAACTTTAAATTTATAAAAATTCGAATAATATTATTAAATAATGATAAATAATTAATCTATTTAATTGATGTTTAAGAAAATATTTTATTTATTTTTAATTAAAAATAAAAATTTTCTAAAGTTTTAGAACACAACAAACCTTCCAAGAAATCGGTTTTGTTTTATCTTATCAAATTGAAACTTATTATTAATCAAAATAAAAGAGAATTAAAAAAAATGTAAAATAAATTCAATCAAATTATAAAACAAATTAAAGAAATAAAAAAACAATTAAAAATCATAAAAAAACATGTTAATATATATAAAGAATATGAAGGTAATAAATATTAAAATATTCATCATCCATAAAAAAGACCAAATTAACGTTTTTAATATTTCTCTTTACATTGTTAAAAATAATCCTTATTCAACTACTAAAATGAAACTAAATAAAATGATTTATTACGCTCATACAAAACATTTAGTACAAACTAAAAAACCTCTTGTAAAAGAAAAAACCCAAGCTTGGATTTATGGTCCTGTTTTCACTGAATTGTGTACACAACTAAAAGAATTTACTTATAAACCATTAAATCTCCGATTCTTTATCAATGGGAGATGAAACTAAAATAAATGCCACTCAAAAACAAATTATTGATGATATTATTTAATTATATGGCAATAAAGAAGCCAATTTTTATCTCAACAAACTCACGAAGAAGACCCATGTAAAAACACATATTATATCAATTCTGATTGGTCTAAAAACATTATTAAAAACAAGATAATTTTAGAATATTTTTATTAAAACACTAAACACATTTGTTAATGTGGTAAATATTTTGTTATTATTGCTTATGATCTAAACCATAAAGGAAATACAAAGAAAAAACAAATTATTTGAATAATATTACTATTAAGATAAGTTTGTAAGTTTATCTTTTTTTATTATATTTACCAAATACCTTACCTTTCAAATTTAATTTAGTTATAAATATATAACTGATTGCATTTAACTCACTTTAATAACAAAAAACAAACCAAGAAAATTAAAAAAACTTAATAATTATTCATTTCAAGATTTTTTTTGCACTCAAAAATAAACTACCAAATAATAAGACTCTCACCGCGAGAGTCTTTTATATACCCGTTTCCTCAGCCACTTTTTAAGTTGCTTTTTTGTAGTTTAAAACGTGTTAGGAGTAAAATAAATGAATTATCAAGATAAAATAAAACACATCCAAACCAATTTCCCCATGTTAGTTTTATTAAAAAAATTAAATATAATACCACCAAATTTAAACACCAAATATCGTTTCCCTTGTCCCATCCATCAAGGACAAAATCCAACTTGTTGATATTTAACTTCAGATAATAAAATTCATTGTTGGAAATTTTGTAAAGATTACGATATTATTGATGTTTATATGGAAATAAGAGGAATTAAAACTTTTAATAACGCCCTTGAAAAAATTAATAACTTTATGAAAACTCAAGAATTTAAAAACTTAATCCAACAACAAAATTCAAACCCTAATATTTCTTACAAACCTTTTAAATATCAATTCCACCCCAATAAAATCAACAACCCAATCGATGAAAAAGAAATTAACACTACAAAAACACAATTATTTAAAGAAATATCACCTTTATTCAACCAAATTAGAGATTATTATCATTATTTATTGACTTGCAACCACAACAACGAATCTCACCTAGGATTAGAATATTTAACCAAAAAAAGAAAATTAACTCGAGGTCATGTGTAATTCGACCGATTAATTGAATGTTATTTAACATAATG
>NZ_BBIY01000084.1:0-2009 GCF_000744065.1 'Chrysanthemum coronarium' phytoplasma | reverse complement strand
GGAAAAGAGGTTTTCGGATGTTTGTTTTACTGCATCATCTTGAGGTTGCAAAGGAATGATTACAATTTGCATAGGAGAAACATAAGGCGGTAAAACTAGTCCTTCATCATCGCTGTGAACCATAATTAAAGCTCCAATTAAACGTGTAGAAACGCCCCAAGATGTTTGATGAACATATTTTTTTTGATGGTCGCAATCTTGAAATTGGATTTGAAACGATTTAGCAAAATTAGTACCTAAGTAATGAGAAGTTCCTGCTTGAAGAGCTTGTCCGTCATGCATTAACGCTTCGATAGAATAAGTGATGAGGGCTCCAGCAAATTTTTCTGTTTCGGTTTTTTTGCCACATACAAAAGGAAGGGCTAAAAGGTTTTTGCCTAACTTTTGATAAATATCAAGGATGGATAAAGTTTGCTGCATCGCTTCTTGTTCGGTAGCATGCACAGTGTGTCCTTCTTGCCACAAAAACTCTTTACCTCTTAAAAAAGGTTTAGTCGTTTTTTCCCAGCGAACCACATTGCACCATTGATTATATAACTTAGGTAAATCACGATAAGAAGTGATTGTTTTAGAATAATATTGCGAAAATAAAATTTCTGAAGTAGGGCGAATCACTAGTTTTTCGGATAAGTTTTTTTTGCCTGTAGTTGTTATCATTGCTGCTTCTGGAGAAAATCCTTGAATATGATTTTTTTCTTTGTGAAATAGTTTTTCTGGAAAAACTAACGGAAAATAAACATTTTGATGACCTGTTTTTTGTAAAGTACAATTAAGATGTTTTTGAATATTTTCCCACAAAGCATAACCATAAGGAAGATAGATAATAAAACCTTTTGCCTCAGAATAAGCTATTAATTCAGCTTTAAGACAAACATCTGTATACCATTTTCCAAAATCAGATGAGCGAGCAGTAACTGTTTTAACTCGTTTCATTGTTTTCATTTTTGCATTGCCTTTGTTTAGTTATAATATATTATAAATATTTTAATTAATGTGTTATTTGTGTTGGTTTCAGGGAAAGAACAAACTATAAGCAAAAATATTATAACATGAAAAAATAATAAAAAATAAATATTTAAAAGCATAATGATGACTTGTAAATGAAGGTCTTTTGAAAATATTTATTTTTTAAAGAATCTAACAATTCTTTTATTTCGATTTATAATAATGTTGTTATAGTTTGGAAATGACAAGAAATAATTGCAGTTGAGATGATAATTTGGTAATCCATAATAAAAAAAAGGGGGGAATAAAAGTTTTTTTATTGATTAAAAAATACCAGATATTTATTAAAAAATAAAGGACAAAAAAATAAATTCAAAATGGCGGAGCAGAAGGGATTCGAACCCTTGCACCGATTTCTCGGACTACGTCCTTAGCAGGGACGCCTCTTATAGCCACTTGAGTACTACTCCTAAATTATATTGTATAGATTTGCAAAATAAAAAAATAAATAGGTGAATGTAAGCAAATATAAAAAATAAAATAAAAAAAGAGGGGATGAAAAAAATAGTAATTGAGATGTGTTAAAAAAATATCCCAAAAGTGGATTAAAAAAATAAAATAAATGGAGGCCCTGAACGGATTTGAACCGTTGATCAAGCTTTTGCAGAGCCATGCCTTACCACTTGGCTACAGGGCCAAACATCGCTTTAATGCGAGTTTGTTATAATTAAATTAATGAGTGATAAATGGTTTCATTAAAGCTTCAATGTCTTTGACTTCTTTAGAGATGTGTTTGGATAAATTAACAGCCCCTTCTTGAGTGATTAAAAGGTTGTCTTCAATTCTTACTCCAATCCCTAAATCTTTTAAATATAGACCTGGTTCGACAGTAATTACGCTGTTTGTTCCAATAACACCTGTATAATTGCAAACATCATGAATATCTAATCCTAAGTGATGTCATAATCCGTGATAGCAATATTGATGGATTGTTTCGCCTTCTTTAAGTAAAGACATTTCTTTTAATCCTTGCAATAAAATATCTTTGCCATATTGGTTTAATT
>NZ_BBIY01000085.1:0-2007 GCF_000744065.1 'Chrysanthemum coronarium' phytoplasma | reverse complement strand
GTTTGGTAAACCACCTTGAATCTACTGCGGAGTGAAGGATCTTGGATCCAACGCATAACCCTTCGGGAATCAGAAAGATAAAGGCGAGAAAGACCAATGAAATACAGTTTCAAGATTGTATAGTTTAATGGTAAAGTTTGATTACCATTAATCCTCAGAATAGTTAACGAGTTTTTTTTCCTTTTTATTTATATCCTATGCATCACCTAAATCCTAACGGCGGCTCTAGGCCTGAGTTATATTAAGTTAAGGTGGCCTTCTATGGTATTTGTCTTATTACCTATTTCTAGTTGATTTATGAATGAAGGTGGCATAGGCCCCTATGGTCCAGTGGTTACGACCTCTCTCTTTCACGGAGAAAACGAGGGTTCAAGTCCCTCTGGGGGTATACCAAGACTAAAGGAGTGGGATTTTCTATCAAGTGATCTGTATTTGCCAAGTCCTTATATTCGTCTACTCAGAAGAGACTTTCTATTTTATATCAAATGTTATGTTATATTTGATTTAAAGTGATATGTATTTGTCAAGTCTACTCGGGAGACTAAAGGAAGTTTATTATGGAACGTCTAAAATGAATTAGACGTTGGGTCGATGCCCGAGTGGTTAATGGGGACGGACTGTAAATTCGTTGGCAATATGTCTACGCTGGTTCAAATCCAGCTCGGCCCAACAATTCGCTAATCTACTATCAGATGGTATAACCCTCTTGTTCTTAAGAAATACCTGATACAAGACAAGAGAATAAAAAAAAAAAAGAATCTAAATTTTCTGCTAGATCTCTTCTTATTTCCCTGGGATTGTAGTTCAATAGGCTAGAGCACCGCCCTGTCAAGGCGGATGTTACGGGTTCGAGCCCCGTCAGTCCCGACGGATCCAATAAGTACATCAATTCGCCTCTCCATTTTCTGTGAAATGAAGGGACAGAGAGAATAATTGAATTCCGAAGGGGTTTTCCTCTTTTTTTTTCGGGATTCTCTCGAAGAAAGAACACACCCTAAACTAAAATGAAAATAACTAAAATAGTGAAGTTGACAGAATATTTCATCTTTTCTGCCGCGACTCGTCTTTCTCATACTTCTTTGTTTTGTCTTCCAAAGAAAAGAGGATCACTAAAATTTAGAACCTAATTCCTGTCTTTTTCCACTTCGCTTGTATTGTTTGTTGGTGAGGTTTTGTAGTTAATGGAAACGGCCGGGTTAGATTATACTTCATTGGATGGTTCTACAAGGAAGACCTAAGTTAGGTTAATAAAAAAGAAAGAACAGAAAAGAAGGATAAATAAAGGAATTTTTGATTGGTCCGGCAATCCTATCTTGGATTCGGTATGGATAAAAGATCTTCATATGTTATATACTATTAATTCTTCACGACGAATTAATTTAATAGCTCAGATATTGTTATTCATGATATTGATCTGATTCAATATCATCGATAGGTAATGCATTCATTGAATTGACAGGTGAAAGATTTATCATCTCTATGGGATTAAATCCCGAGTTATTGTATTGTGAAATAAAAAAAAAACGATGAGATTATGGAAGTAAATATTCTTGCATTTATTGCTACTGCACTGTTCATTTTAGTTCCTACTGCTTTTCTACTTATAATTTACGTAAAAACAGAAAGTCAAAATAATTAATTAATTACTTTAACTAAAACTCGACTTCTGAATTCTTTGAAGAAATCAAAAGAAAAGTATTCTATTTTTGCTGAAATCCAGGGGCTATAATCGGCGATATTCTATGAGATCCGAGAGTATGGTAAGTAAGAAATTTATTTCTTACTTACCATACTCTCTATTAGTGCTATAGTAGTGTATAAAGTTGTACTTGACTTTCTAATAAAAAGGGTATACTATATTAACTTTTATCTTCAATTCAATATATGTAGTTATTAATCCATATCTGGAATTGACGTAAGACCCAATCTTTTCTTTCATACATATACATACATTTATATTTAATATTTTATTTATATATATTTAATTTCATATTTATTTAATTTATA
>NZ_BBIY01000086.1:0-1990 GCF_000744065.1 'Chrysanthemum coronarium' phytoplasma | reverse complement strand
TTTAATATTATTTGAAATAATAAAGTTTTTTGGATGATATAAAATAAAATCATATAGCAAATAATAAATAATGTGCTTTATTAATGGATGATAAATTTTATACTTGATAATTAGTTATCAAAATGATATACTACAAATAAACCAATATTAAAATTCTACATCATATATTATTATATTTTATAATATGGATTTAAGAATTATAAATTTGAATGCATTTGGGTGATTTATATATTTAATAAAACCACTTTCAAAAAATTTTATAACTAATTCCATCCTTAAAAAATTTATTATTTTGTTTCATCCAATCCCAAATCACAACAACTGCCAAAAATTAACTAAAACGGATACAAAAAAATAACAATTTTTTTTCAAAATTAACCCAATTTCACCCAAATAATTCCCAAAATAACGGTTTTTGGTTCCAAATTCCCAAAATAATGTATTTTTTTAACATTTATTATTAGCTTTTATTTTTTGTTTTGTTATAATTTAATCAGGCTTATAAAAAATAATTGATCATCAAAAGAAAGATGACTAGAATAAACGAACTAAAAAATAATTTAATTTTGCAAAATTGACCCAAGATAATACTTTATAACTTTGGTTGTGGCACTTTTCTGATTTATTTTTAGTAGTTATAAAAACAATATAACTAATTTATTAAACTTGCAAATGCAAAACAAAAAGGCAAGAGCAAGAAGGCAAAAAAACATACAAATGACTTTGCACACAAACAAGACTAACAAACCACATAACTCAAAACCCCCAACCAAACTCCCACACCAAAAAATTATCTTACTCAATTAGCATCCTTATTATTTTGAATTCCTTTATTCCATTTAATTTTATCCACCATTATAGCCTTGCAAATATTTTTTATATATCAGTTAACAAAATACTAAAATATAAAATTTAGTCAAAGGAAACAACTTTATATGAATAAAAAAGAAGAAATTTTGCAAATCAGTCGTCTTGATAAAGATGCTGTTGTCAAACATCTAAACACCGATGCTTGCGGACTTACTGACAAACAAGCCCAAGAAAGACAATCTCTCTACGGTAAAAATATTATCAAACAAGGCGAATCTTTTCCGTTTTGGCAACAATTAATCAAACAATTTACCTCGGTAATGGCTATTTTATTATGGATAGCAGCATTAATGATTTTTTTAATTAATCCCAAAGAAGCAGCCATCGGTATTTCTATTATTTTAGTTATCATTGTAAATGGCTTATTTTCTTTTTCCCAAGAATACAAAGCTGATAAAATGTTGTCTTCCTTAGGTAAAATGATTCCTAAAAAAGTTCAAGTTTACCGCAACAAAAAAATAGAATTAATGGATGTTTTTGAACTTACCATTGGAGATGTCATCTTTTTAGAAACAGGAACCCAAGTTCCAGTAGATGCACGTATTATTCAATCTAATAGCTTTTTTGTTGACAACTCAATGTTATCAGGCGAAACCATTCCTTTAAACCGTACTGAAATGCCAAACCTCGAAGATAATCATTCCATTGCTGAAATGCCTAATTTAGTTTATGCAGGTACTACAGTTACTCAAGGTAGTTGTTTTGCAGTTGTTTACGCTATTGGAAATAACACCCAAATTGGAGAAGTTTCAAGCATTGCTCAAAGCATTGAAAAAGGCAAAAGCCTTCTAGACCAAGAAATGCACCACATTGTTAAAAAAGTAAGTATTATTGCTTCTTGTGCAGCTTTATTTGTCTTTATGATTTGTTTTTTCAAAGAAGAAAAATATAATATAGATTCTTTTAGAGCAGCAATTGTTTGTGCAGTTGGTATGTTAGTTGCAAACATTCCTGAAGGCTTACTTCCTACCGTTAATCTAAGTTTAGCAGTTGGTTCTCAAAGAATGGCTAAACAAAACGCTTTAGTTAAAAAAATCTCTTCCCTAGAAACCCTCAGTTCTACTACTGTTATTTGTACTGATAAAACAGGAACTCTAACTCAAAACCAACTTACAGTAAG
>NZ_BBIY01000087.1:0-1933 GCF_000744065.1 'Chrysanthemum coronarium' phytoplasma | reverse complement strand
ATAACAACTAATACTTATTTTTAAAAAGATTAATGCAAAAAGGAAAAGAAAAAGCCAATACTTATAAAAGATAATATAATTAGTATTTTTAGTAATAGTTTTTTTGGCAATAAGGTAATTATCCATATCAAATTAACCTCCTTTTTAAAATATTTTCTTCAAGTTATGTTAGAGTATAAATTATAAATATTATACCATAATAATTGATTTTAAAAGCAATATTTTTTTAATTATATTTTGTTTTTTTTGTACGTCTTCGTCAATAAGTGGTCCTCGTGTTCCTAAATGATTATTTCTTTCTTAGTTATATAAAGAATTATTTATTTTTTCCAATGCCTCTTTAGCTTCTTGGCTTAAATTATTATTGTTTAAATAATCTTGTCTATGACCAAAATATTCACCACAAGCTTCTTCTAAATCAGAAATTAAAATTTCTGAATGTCCATGGAAACCTGCTTTATTAGCAGCATTAGTAATTAAGTTTTCTAATTTTCTTCCTGATAAAAGGTCAAAGAAATGTTTTTTAATACCTTCTAAAACTTCTATATCATATTTAGGTTTGCCATTTTGGTCAGTTGGAGGAAGATATTGGGCGCCTGCTTTTTTCATTTTTTCAAGCCTTTCATTTCTATCAACTACATTATTAACAGGGTCTAAGTTGCCATAAAATATTCTATGGCTCCAATTTTTATGCTACCTCTAAAACTTTTTTTAGCAACGGCAGGAATAACATAACCATGTTCTATGGCTTCTGCAAACATTTCTGGATGGTCTAGGGAATAGTTGAAATTATCAGCAATAACTTTTAGATAATCATAAGTGTTTTGATTAATTTTGTAAAGTTTTGCCATAAGACGTAAGAATCCAATTCTTCTATCAGATTCGATGTTTCCGATGTATACAGGTTCTAGACGAGAAACGATGGCAGAATCTATTTTTCCTAAGTGATTAGTTGCAACCACAAAACAAATTGGTTTGTCAGGATCTGTTTTTACACCATCTAATTCAGCTGAGATTAAAGCGGTTTTTTAGCATCACCTGGTTCTAAAAAGTCTTTAGAATCTCTGGCTTTAATAGTTTCTTCGGCTTCATCTGCAAAGACAATTGAAGAACTATTTTTTCTTGCTTTGGCAAAGATTTTTTCTATTTCTTCCAAAGTGTGAGTAGGCTTTCCTTTTTTTCCTAAATTATATTTATGTTTAGTTATTAGGTCAAAAAGGTCCCCTATTTCTTTTAATTTTTGAATGGGTTCTTCTAATCCGAAAATACAACTATAAGGTTTAAAATTTTCAAAATTAAATTCTGGAGGAGTAAGCACATCTAATAAACCAGATAAAGAATCGGAATTCATAGCAGAAAAATTGGATGAATTATTTTGGGATTGGTCGTCGTCTTCATTGGGGGTTTTTAGGTTTTTTAGGTTTTTTTCTTGTCTGGTTTGGGATTTCCTGGAAAATTAGAATCTGGAAAAGGTCCGTTTACAAATTGATTTTCATGATCATTTTTAGTATGATTTAAAACCAAAGCAAACACTAAAGAAAAAAGGTTACTAAAGTTAGAATAATTAAACTTAAAGTAATAGATTTGTTTTTTAGTTGCATTTATTTATACCTTTCTTAATTTAGGATTTCTAATAAATTCTATTTTGAAATATTGCAGGAAGTGTATCTTTTCTTATGTCGTTTGCGTATGTAAAAAGAGATTTAACTGTTGTATCAATGTTTGTGTTTAACTCTCGCAAATGTTTTTTCTAATTCAGAAACTTTATGGGAAAGAGTTATTTAATTGATTTTGGTTTTAGTATTAAGATATAGATCTAAAATATTTGCAAAAGCTCTTAGATACCCTCTTCCTTGTTGTAATTGTTCATAGCTATATGTAGGTTGTCCTGTTAATACATATTTTCCTGTCGTGCCATCTACTTCTGCTTTGT
>NZ_BBIY01000088.1:0-1931 GCF_000744065.1 'Chrysanthemum coronarium' phytoplasma | reverse complement strand
AAAATTTCGTTGAATTATCATTATAAGTTTTAGAAAATGATGCCGTATCTGATTCTTGATATTTTTTTGATGCTTCTAAAACAACATAAGACCCAAACACACTTAAAAATACAAAACTAACAGTAAGTAAAAAGTGTGATAATGATTTTTTTAATAACATTTATGCTTCTCCTTGGTTTTATTTATTTTTTTATCTTATACACTTAAAAATAAAATAATTTTTTTAAAATAAATTAAATAGTAACTATCAAAAAATAAATAAATCTAAAATAATATTAAAACTATAAATTAAAATAATATCAAATAAGAAAAAACAATATCGTCATCTAAGAAAAAAATTATTTAAACAAAATAATTTGTCTAATAATGATAAATTAATTGTCAGTTGTTTTTTGAGCTTTAGAAGGTTTGTTTTCCAAAATAAGTTTTCCTTTGTAATAACCACTATTTTTAGTAACTCTGTGAGACAAAGTAAAAGTATTAGTTTCTTTGCAAAGTACCAAAGCAGGATTGCTTAACTTATAATGAGTACGTCTTTTTCTTTTTGCCGTTTTTCCGGTGCGTCTAAAAGGAACAGCCATTTTATCAAATCCTTTCTTTATAATTTTTTGTTTTTAGCATTTATTATAAATAATAATAAAACTTTTAACAAATAAAAGGTTAATCAAAACCCAATTAATAACTGCCAAAAATTATTATTAGCACTTTAATCAAGCTTAAAAAATTAATAATCATGCCAAAGCGTGCAAAAATTAATTTTAAACCTAAGTTTATTTTATCTTAAAAAAGCTGTTTTGTCAATCTATTTTGAGCTTTTTTTACTTTTTTCTTATTTATTTTCTACTTTAATTATTATTTTGTCAAATTACAACAATATAACTAAATTAATTTGAGTTTTTTTAATAAATTAATTTTGTTGAAGCCCCATTTTTATGTTTCGCCTCCGTAAAAGGTTTTGAAAACAAAGAAACTACTAAAAAATGTTTCTTAAAAGTATTTTTACCAACATTCAAAGTTAACGACGTAGACAAAACTGACAAATTTAGAGTTGGAGCAAAAGTTAAAACACAAGATAACAATGATTTTGAAGTATATACCAAAGACTCCAAATTTGCTCTTACCAAAGATAACAAATTTGTTTCAGCAGAAATTAAATTAGAAGTAGAATTATTAACTCTTGATGGTTTAGTTGAAAATAACACCGATACTGCTGATTTTGAATTAACTATGCAATATGAAGTAGTGGATGAAAATGGTAATGTAATTGCAGAAAATAACAAAATAACAGAAGCTCAATCAGCTAAATCCAAAATAAATTACACTAACACACACTAACAAACACTTTCCATTAACAAACATGTATAAATTGAATAAATTACTCTTTAATAACATTATTTTATAATCTTTCATTAATTTAAATAAATATCAAATAATCAATTCAAAGGCTATTAATTATTTAATAGTCTTTGATGTCTTAAACCCTTTATCTTTTTTGATGGTTTAACTAACTAAAAACCTAATGAATACTTTATAATTAACTTAAATAATTAAAAAACCGTCAATTTTAGAAAGAAAGAAGGGGATATTTTTCCAAAAATTTATCAATTTTCTAAAAAAAGGCATTAACCAAAATGTTTTTATCCAATGCTTATAACAAAAAAACACTTTTATTTTTAATTATTATAATATTTAATTTATTTATTATTATCCCTCATTTTACCAAAGCTCAATCAAATCTTAAATTAAGATATGATTATAAAACAAGTATAAAAATAAGTTTGAGAAAAAAAGAAAGACAAGCACAAACAACAACACAAGTACAAGAAGAGCCAACACAAGAACAACAAGGACCAAAATTACACCTTGTAGAAATTGAAGGGGATTGGGATTCCCGCCTGGACAAAGTAATAAAAAATATTAAAGAAAAGATT
>NZ_BBIY01000089.1:0-1878 GCF_000744065.1 'Chrysanthemum coronarium' phytoplasma | reverse complement strand
TTCATTTTCTTTTTCATAGGTTGTCATACGGGTATGCATTGCACGGTATTTTTCTTTTAGAGCTTGATATAAAACTCTTTCAGTTTCGATTTCTTTTAATTTTTGGTTTATTTCGTCGATATTTTTATTAATTTCAGCTTTACGTTCTTGAAAAAATTCGATTTGTTTGAATAATAATTTATTTCCTTCTGTTAAATCTTCATATCGTTCTTCTAACATTTTTTTGAAATTTTCAGCTCTTGTTAACATATTTTCGTACATCTCTTTTTTGGATTCTAATATTCCGATTTGAGATTTAAGGTCTGAAATTTGACCGACTAATTCTATAACTTCATCTTGTAATTTTTCGATTTCGGCCTTTAGTCTAATTTTATCATCATTTGAGGATAGTTTGGCTTCTTCTTGTTTTTTGGTAATTTCTTTTTCTTTTTCAGCTTTTTGTTTTTCTAAATCAATTAATTCGCCTTTTAAAATTTCAATATTACCTGGTGTTTCTTTTAATTGTTCTTTGATTTCTTTAATCTTTTCTTCATTTTTAGATAAAGCTTCTTTTATTTTTTCTTTTTGTTCTTGGTTAAGTTCTTGTTTTTCATATAATGTTTTTAATTCATCTTCACATTTTTTTAATTCACCTTCCCAATCGGATTTGATCCCTTTGTAATCATTAATGGTTTGGTCGTATTTGTCAATAGTTTTATCGATTTCATTAATTAATTGCCCGACATATTTAGAAGATGGTTCTTTTGGTTTATAAAAGAAACATAAGTAAATAAATCCTAAAACTCCTATGATAATTAAAAAGGAAGTTAAATAGCCTTTCCAAGTTGATGAGTTTGTTTGTTTGATTGGCGGAAAGTTTCCTTTTGAAGAAAAAGAAAATACCGAAGATAGTGGTAGCTATTAAAAACCAAGTGAAATAAGATTTAAAGGTTAGATAAGTTTTAATTAGGTCTAAAGGTGTTTTCATAATTATTTACCTCCTTTCTTTTTAATTTCTTGTTCGATAGTGTTTAAAAGGGTGTCTTCTTGTGAGATTATCATTTTGTAAGCTTGTTTAAATCTTCTAAATTGATTTCGTTTCTTCTAGTTTCGCCTTGACCTCGGTTTTTAGCGAATATGGTTACTGTTGTTTTTAAAAGGTTTTCTAAAGTACGATTAGCTTTTAAGAATTGATGATTATGTGGTAAAAATTCTAAAGCCTCATTGATAACTTCGAATAAGTATTTTTTAGCTCCATCGCTATAAGGGTTTTGACGTTTTTTAATCATGAATTCTAAAAATTGTTTTCTTTCTTCTTTATTACCAGGTTTTACTTCGATGTTGTAAGTGAATCTTGATTTGATGGCTTCATCAATTTGGTCGATGTGGTTTGTAGCACCAATAATAAAGATAGGATGTTCAGGATCATTTTCGAATGATGTCATTTCCGTTTTGAATTGGTTTACCACATTGGCGATTTCTGAACCAGCTTCTAATCCGCTTAAATCAGTAAAGATGGTTTCACATTCATCTAAGAAAATAATGGCCCCTTTTCCTTTTTGAGCTTCTTCACGGGCTGTCATAAATAAATCTTTTACTATTTGAGGTGCAATTCCTTTATATTTTTGGGAAAAGATTGAACTGCTTACTTCAAAGAAAGGTAAATTAGTTTCTTTAGCTAAGGCTCTAGCTAAGGTTGTTTTACCTGTACCAGGAATACCATACATTAAGATGCCTAAGGGCGAATCTACCTCGCCAATATTGTTGTAGTTTTCTTTATTGTTAAGGTAATCAATAAAACCTTCTACGGCTTGTTTTTCTTCTTTGAAACCAATTAATTGGTCGAAAGAAGGAAATTTTTGATTATTAGAAGGATGAAAGTTTGATTCTTCTTGAATA
>NZ_BBIY01000090.1:0-1869 GCF_000744065.1 'Chrysanthemum coronarium' phytoplasma | reverse complement strand
AAATTCAACAAGAATTAAAAAAACAAAATGATAATGCATCATCACAACAAAGAAAAACAATCTTTTTATTTTTTGAAAAACCAATATATAATTTTTTAGAAGAACAAACATATTCTATTAATCATAGTTCTTTTATGATAGATATATTACCTGATACTCATTTAAAAGGATTAGATTATATGCAAAGAGCTCATGAAGCATGGGAGCATCATCCTCAACCTAGCCAAACAAATGAAATACATCAAACAGGACAAAATATGTATCATAATTTAAATAATCAACTTAGAGACCCAGCATTTAATAGAGCATGGCAACAAAAAAATAAAGGTCAATATAATTATAACTATAATCAAAATTATTCACCTTATCAAATAAATTATACTCCTACAATCTATCAAGTTCCTAATGCAAATATGCAAATTGTAATTCAACAAGAAACTCAAAATAATCAACAACCAAATCAATAACATTAATAATTAATATATAATATAATAATGAAAATAAAGGTTAATTATAACATGGCATATAAAAAAATGAACATAAAAAGGATACATCATTAAAAGAATTTGAAGTTAATGAAAAAGCAACTAACGTTCAAATTAAAAAAACAAAAGATGATAAAAATAAACTTAAAGTAGCAAAAGAAAATGAATTTGAATATGATGAAACATTAAATCTAGTTTCTAATAATGAATCTAAAAGTAATACGTTTTTCTTTGTGATTATTATTTTGATATGTATTACAAGGTGGTTCTGTTGTTTTTTCTTATATGACAAATGATACAATGGATAAAAACTTTCAAAAAACAAATGAAATAATTACTACAACAAAAACAGATGTTGAAAGTTTATCAACAGAAGTTAAAGAATTAAAAGAAAACCAAACAAATAATAATCAAACTGATGAAAATCTTATGACTATTCAAGAATTAAAACAAATGATGCAAGATATAATTCATGGAAATAATCTACATACTCTAAATGACCGTATAAATGCATTAGCTAATAAAAATGATCCATCTAAAAAACAATTACAACAAATAGATAAATTTCCTGAAGGTACTAGATATTTTCCTATGCCTTTAGATGAATTTGAAGGATTACCTAGTTTTAAAAAAACTATTGGGATGGAAAGTGTTATAGACCAATTACAAGGTTTTCTTAATTATTTAAGTGATCCTTTATCTTATTTAGGTGTTGGTAAAGTTAAACCACCTCAAGGAGTCTTATTTTATGGGGTTCCCGGAACAGGTAAAACATTCTTTACTAGAGCACTTGCTAAAGAAGCTGGTAGACAAGTTGGTTTTTATGAAACTAATGCTGCTTAATTTGTTTCTCAAACTCTTGTAGGAGATGTTCCTAGGTTTGTTAAAAAGTTATTTGAAGATGTAAGATTGCATAATAAAAAAGAAGGAGTAAAAACTTCTATTATCTTTATTGATGAATGTGAAGAAGCTTTTAAAGATCTAAATAAAACTGCAAATTCATCTTCAGATCTACCTAACGTTGTAAACCAATTTAAAACTGAATTAACCTCAACAAAAAATAAAGAAAGAATTTTACCAACATTGTCAATGTTGCGGAAGTGATTTGGGAATGAATATAAATGATGTTTATTTGAATTTATTTGGTGTAATAATGGCTTTAATGATTTTAATTAGTTTTGGATTTTTTGTATTATTAAATTTTTTGAGTTTATTTTCATTTTTTCAAATTAATAATGAAATTTTTACAAATCTTATTTATATTTTTGTTATTGGTAGTCTTTCATTTTGTTTAATAGCTCACTTTATGCCTAAATTGCTTTTTGAAAAATTAGATTATGAAGAGTTTGAAAAAGAATAAAGGAAAATTAGATGAAAAAAACAG
>NZ_BBIY01000091.1:0-1843 GCF_000744065.1 'Chrysanthemum coronarium' phytoplasma | reverse complement strand
GTTTTACTTAATTGTTGTTCGGTTTGTTCTAATTTAGTTTTTGTTTCACCTAATTCATTATTTGTTTTACTTAATTGTTGTTCGGTTTGTTCTAATTTAGTTTTTGTTTCACCTAATTCATTATTTGTTTCACTTAATTGTTGTTCATTTTGTTCTAATTCATTATTTGTTTTACTTAATTGTTGTTCGGTTTGTTCTAATTTAGTTTTTGTTTCACCTAATTCATTATTTGTTTCACTTAATTGTTGTTCATTTTGTTCTAATTTAGTGTTTAAAGTTTCAATTGTTTGATCTTTTGCTATTAAAAAATCAATCAATTTTTCAGCATAAATGTATTTTTTATATAATTGTTCATGTTTATCTTTTAAAGCAATTATAACTGTTCCAACTGCGGGGTCAGACATATATTTCCGTATATTTAATTCTTTTATTGGATCATATTCTTCTAAAGGAATTATTGGTTTTTGACATGTTCTAGGAACTTGTTTTTCGCATCTTTCTTCTTCTTTTTTATTATATATCTTTGGATTATATTCACTTTCGTAATTAATTTGTTGAATTTGTTCATATATTTTATTTGTTTTTTGGAACTTTAATATGTTTTGTTTAGATACGAAATATGATATCCAAAAAAAGAAAATAAAAAAAAATATTATTGAAAATAAACAAACAATTATTGAACAAAAATAATGTTTATTTTTATAAATGTTTAACATGATGTATATACTTTCTAAAGTGTTGTGCTTATTATTTTTAAATTATAAAAAAAAATTTAATATTATTAAAAACTTCTTTGATTTGTTTTTCGTTTTTTTTTAAAATGGGGATTTAATTTTCCGAACAAAGGAACAAATTTTTTTGTAAATAATGTAATTGATTATTATCTTTTATAAAGGTAATTATTATTTTTTAACTACCTAATTTATTATAATTAAATTTATTTATTTTTTTAATAAATTTTTTAATAAATTTTGCGCTGTTCCGTTTTTTTTAGACAACTTTTGTCTCTAAAATTGTTCTTTAAGACTAAAAAAAATTAAGTAAATAATTTAATTTAGCTAAAATCCATTGATTGTTCCAAAATTTAGGGAAATAATTGATTATTTTTTTACTTTTTTGGTTGATTTTTGAAATAAAAAAGGATGTTGATGTTGTAAGATAGTTTTCATTTGGCCGAAAAAGTTTTCAATTACAGCGTTATCGCGTGGAGTTACTTTTCTTGACATACTTGTTTAGTGTTTTTTATTTCTAAAGTTTGAAGTTTTTTATTAGGAAAAAATATGTTTATAATAGTTTGTTTAATAAAAACAATTGTATTTTTAATTAATTTAAAAATAGGTTTAAAACCAGTAATGATTAATATTGTAAATAGAGTTGTTTGTATTCCATCCAATCTTCTTTCCATGATTTCAGCAGCGGTAAATCCTTTAGTGTAATTTAATATAAAATTGCTAATTATTGTAAATATTGAAAAAATCCACATTATTTCCTACTTTCTTAATAATTTTTATAAATTTTATTCATTTATTTTTAGATAATTTCTTTTTATTTTTAAAGGTTTTATTGGAATGATGCAAATTTATCCATTTACCTTTGTGGTTTTTGGTGGTTGAACGGTCTTTAAAGTAAGTTCCTCGGTATGCTTCGGTCATTGCATCGCTCATATTATTTCTCCTTTTATTTTAATTGTAGTTTTTTGACTTCATCTTTGATTGGTTTTGACATTTTAAAACTAACAACCGTTTTTGCGGGTATTTTTAAGTTTTTGCCAGTTCTTTTTCCTGTTTTTTTTCCTGTTTGTTTATTGATGATGAATTTAGTTTCGGGAGTTGTGTGGGCTTTT
>NZ_BBIY01000092.1:0-1801 GCF_000744065.1 'Chrysanthemum coronarium' phytoplasma | reverse complement strand
TTTTTTATAGTATTTTTTTTACTAAATCATCTTTTTTATTTGGTTTTAATGTTGGTTGGAATATTAATTTTATTAATATTTATAATGTTATAAAAACTATATTTATTTTTATGTGGGAACAATTAACAACTTTAATTTATCCTTTAAAATTATTTAGTTCATTGTTTGATTTTTTAATGCAAATATTAAAAATTTTTATTGATGTTTTTGGTAGTATTATAGGTTATATTAAAAGTTCTATAACAAGTCTTACTGGTCAAAAATTAATGGACCCTAGTGAAAGTATGTGGGAAAAAATAAAAGAAATAGCAAAACTGATTTTTAGTGTTGCTGTTGGCGGCTCTGTTATTTATTTTTTGAAAGAAATTAATAATTTTCTTTTAAACTCTTTCATTAAAATAGGTGATTTGTTGTTTAAAATTGTTTTAAGAATATTAGATATTATTTCAATTGTTTTAAAATTCTTTTTATTTTTGTTTAAAAAGGTTATAATAATATTGAGTTTCATTTTATCATTTTTTATTAATTTCCTATATTTATGGGTATTTGAAAATGCTAAAAAAATTCTTTAATTATTTTTGATAATAGAAAAGAGGTTTAAAAATGTCAAGTTTTAGAATAGGTAATAAACATTATAAAATAATTCCTTTTTTAATTACTACTGGAACATTACTGTTTTTTGTGTTTTGGATAGGTGGGATTTCTTATAAATATCATTTAGAAACCGAAGAAAGACGTAAATTACAAGAAGTAGATATTAAAGCAAAAGCAAGAGAGTTAAATAATGATTTATATAATGAAAATAAAAAACTTAAAAAAGAAAACGAATATATGAAAGATACTCCTTATGAGTTTTTAAGAGATAATGGAGAAAAACAATATTATAATTTATTTACTCATAAATTAGTTAAAAAAATTGATAGTGATAATAATGTTTTTGAATATGATAAAAATAATGGTCTTTTGTTGAAAAAAACTGATAGATATAATAATGTTGAAGAGTATGGTTCTCACGGTAAATTAATCAAAAAAACTTTATCAGATGGTGTTTGGATGGAATATAATCCTGTTAATGCAAAAATGATGAAACGTAAAAATATTGATGGTTCTATTGAAGAATTTGATGATAATGAAGAAAAATTTAAAGAAATAGATAAAAATAATAAAGTTAAATTTTTTAAAACCAAACTTTATAAAACCGTTCAAGATTTTGAGAAATTATTTATTAATAATAAAGATTTAGAAAAAACTTTCTTAGAATCTCGTATTTTTAATTTAGAAGAATTAAAAGCTTCTGGATATACTGCGGAAGAATTAACAGATGCAGGTTTTAGTTTGCAAGATTTAAAAGCTTCTGGATATACTGCGGAAGAATTAACAGATGCAGGTTTTAGTTTGCAAGAATTAAAAGCTTCTGGATATACTGCGGAAGAATTAAAAGATGCTGGTTTTAAAAATATTGAAAAAATTTATTATCAAAATGACGGTAAAATCAAGCAAATCAACGAGTACGACCTCCAAACAGGGACGAAAATCAAAGAAATCAAATACGGTTATGACGGTAAAACAATCTATGAAAGCAACGAGTACGACCCCCAAACAGGGAAGAGAACCAAGTGGACCGAATACTATTTTGACGGTAAAATCAAGCACATCAACGAGTACGACCCCCAAACAAGTAAGCACATCAAGCATACCAAATACAACCAAGACGGAACTATTAAAGAAACAAAATCTTTTTAATTATGCATAAGCAAAGAAAATAAGTATAAAATATATTCAAAGACGAGCGTAGCGAACT
>NZ_BBIY01000093.1:0-1787 GCF_000744065.1 'Chrysanthemum coronarium' phytoplasma | reverse complement strand
GTGACTGGTAAAGAAATAAAAGAAAAACGATATTGTCAGTTTGATGACAAAATTATCAATTATATTGCCAAATTTGACAAAATGATTGGCGAATTTATTAAAAGATTCATCTATAGTTCGGATGGCCAAACTATCGAACAAATAATTGAATATGATAAAAAAACTAATCAACAAACAATTAAAACAAATCAAACAAAAGGAGTCGAATCGTTATGACAAAAAAAGAATTAATTAAAAAAATAGCTGAGGTAAATAAAACCTCAATTTCTAAAACAGAAGAATTTTATAATATTTTTGAAAAGACTTTAATCGAAGCAATCACTACTAACGAAGAAGTAGTTTTATCACCTCAAATAGGCAAATTCAAATTAAAATCAAGAAAAGCCTACATCGGCAGAAACCCTAAAACAAAGAAAAAACTAAAAATCCCTGCCAAAACTGTAGTCACTTTCAAACTTTCTAAAAACATCAAAGACCAAGTGAAAACTTTAATTTTAAAATAACCCAATTATTTTCTTTAAAAAACCTAAGAAAGGAGGTTCTCTATGTCATTAAACAAAAAAATTTATCTTAGTTTGATTGGATTATTGAGTTTAGGTTTGTTTATTTTATTAATCTTTGGCATCACTCATTCTCATCTACCAACTCAAAACCCATCATTAACTAAACAACCTCCATCAACACAACCACAAGAGATCGACAACCAAATCAAATTAGAACAAGCCAAAATCCAAGCACTCCAACAACAAGACCGCATCTTAAAAACCCAAATTAATGAAAATGTCAAAACTTTAACCGACATTATTACTAAAATTAAAACTCTGCAAACTGAATTAACTAATAACCCGCAATTAAATCCGACAATCAAAACCCAAAAACAACAACAATTAACAGAACTAAAAAATCAACAACAAACCCAACAAACCTTAGTTAATAATTTAATGGAACAAAGAAAAGCGTTAAACCAAAATCAAAAAGAAAAACAAGAAGAACTAGAAAAATTAGCTCAAGAAAAAGCTCAACTTCAAACCCAAGAAAACCTCCAACAACAAATTTCCCACTTAAATCAAGCTCTTAATTATGTGGAAGCTAATCAAAAAAGAATTGAAGAATTAAAAACGCAAAAAGAATATCGAAAAAATCAAACTGAATTAAAAAATCTAAATGATTTTCAACTGTTCTTAACTGATCAAAAATTCGCTTTTGAAAAACAAAAGAAAAATTTAACTATCCAATTAAATCATTTAAAAGAAAATAAACCTCTTCCTCATACTAAAAAACAAGTGACATTTAAAGACGTTTACGGCATGGAAAATGAAAAAGAAGAATTAGAAGACTTATTAACTTATTTTCGCACGAACCAATCTTTAATTAACTTCGATCAAGTCCGCCCTAAAGGTTATTTACTTTATGGTCCGCCAGGAACAGGAAAAACCTTTTTAATCAAAGCTCTTTGTGGAGAAGCTAACGTTCACTTTATTAATTTAATTCCTTCCAAATTTCGACAAAAATACATCGGCGAAGGAGAAAAAGAAGTTGATAAAGTTTGGCAAGAAGCAGAAAATCATGATAAAACCATTATCTTTATTGACGAAATCGAAGGCTTAGAAAATCGTAATGATTCCAACATTTCTTCAGGAGGAGTCAATGTGATTAATACTTTATTAGATAAATTAGATGGGTTTAACAGTAGTAACAAAAAAATAGTTTTAATGGGTGCAAATAATAACCTTCATAAAATTGACTCCGCTTTACGCAGTCGTTTTAGTAAAGAAATCTATATCGGT
>NZ_BBIY01000094.1:0-1649 GCF_000744065.1 'Chrysanthemum coronarium' phytoplasma | reverse complement strand
TTTGTTGGATTTATTTTGATTTATTATAAGTTCCTCTAAATTATTTAAATCTTTATCAAATTTTTCAAAATTACTTTGGGTTTCTTGTTGGAATATGTCCATTTCTTTTTCAAGAAGGTTAATTTTTTGTTTTAAATGATTGTTTTGAAGGTTAATGTGTTTTTCTAAATTATTATGGTTAACAAAGTTATAAGTTGTAATGATTGATGTAACAACAATTATTAAATAAATATAAATAAAATGTTTTTTATGCATTTCCATTTTGTTTTCTCATTTTTTTTGATTTTTAAAGTTTTTTTAAAATAAAAAAACTCTCATTTAGAGTCTTTTAATGTTGGTGAAATTATTTTTGATTATTATTTTGAGATATAATGTGATGTTTATCTTGGTAAATCGACAAGGTTTTACGGAAAGGGTTAAAGTGGAGGCGGAAATCAGTTAATTTGAAATTAGAATTGGAAACACGTGCGCGACCAAGGTAATAGTCTTTGTCGTCGTCTAAGAAGTATTTAGGGCCTTGGTATTTAAGTATTAAACAGTTACCGCCTGAGTCTTTTTTAAATTGTTTTTCGAAATTGATATTTGAATACAAATGACTGTCATCTTTCATATCAAATTGAGCATGTTCGAATCCATTCACGGAGGTTTCCTCATAAGTTAACCCTCTGTTATTCCAACGGTCGAAAGGATGACGGTCTTTGGTGTAGTTGGCGAGGTTAGATGGTTCTTTTTGGAGTTCACGACGATTTTCAACCAATTTCAATTCTTTTCTTAATCTTTCTTCTTGAGTTGGAAGAGTTTTAAGTTTGTTTTTAATATCGATGATTTCTTGGTTTTTATCTTTAATGGTTTGTTCGTATTTGTCAGGGGTTTGGTTTAAAGTGACTAATTCTTGTTCTAATTGTGGAATTTTATTTTCTTGGTGGATTTTAGTTAATTGCTGATTAATATTATTTAATTCCGTTTGGATTTGAGAATAGCGAAGATTGTAATAGTTAATTCCGTTTAAACTATCAAAGGTATAGCGACATTCAATTTTAGTTTCGTCTTTGGGTTTATCTAAATATTGATTGAATCCTTCTCGCCATTGAGCGTATTGATTTTCACAAGCTGTTCGTCGTTGTTTCACTTGTTGATGATCGGGTTTTGTTTTTAATTTCAAATTTAAGACTTCTTCGATATCAGAAGGCAACATAACTTCGTGGGTTTGAGGGTTTTGTTGAGCCCATTTAGCCGTTTTTTTGTAAGCTTCTTCGATGATGGTCGTTAAATCACGGTTAGAGAGGTTTTTGCCTTGACATAATTGAGTAATCTCTTTTAAAGCTAAGAAAGTATGATAACTAATTTGATAAGGGACAATAATATGTTTTAAATAACCTTCAATTTCGGAATTTTTTAAATTACCAATATAGATTTCTTTACTAAAACGACTGCGTAAAGCCGTATCAATTTTATGAAGGTTATTAGTCGCTCCCATTAAGACAATTTTTTTATTACTACTATTAAAACCATCTAATTTATCTAATAAAGTATTAATCACATTGACTCCTCCTGAAGAAATGTTGGAATCATTACGATTTTCTAAGCCTTCGATTTCGTCAATAAAGATAATGGTTTTATCATGACTTTCTGCTTCTTGCCACACTTTC
>NZ_BBIY01000095.1:0-1640 GCF_000744065.1 'Chrysanthemum coronarium' phytoplasma | reverse complement strand
TTCTTGTTTTTGAGTTAAATCATGTTCTAAATTAGCTTTTTGAGTTTCTAAAGTTAAACTATTAATTTTTTCTTGTTGGAGTTGAATTTCTAATAAATGTTTGGCTTTGATGATTTCTTCAGGAGTTAGTTGGTTAGTTTCATTTGTTTTGTTAGTTTCTTTTAATTCCTCACCAATTAGTGGTGTTTGTTGGAGTTGTTCTTGTTGGAGTAAGGTGGGTTCAGTTGTTGATTCAACTGAACCTTTATCAGGGATTGTTAAGGTTACCAGTTATTCTTTCTTCTTGAGTCGGATTATCTATAATTGATGATAAAGGGCCTGCTGTATTTTCTTGAGTTAGGTTATCTATAGTTGGTAATTCATTATTTGGTTGTTGTTGAATAGATGGGTTTTGGAAGATTGGTGTTGGGGGATTTTCCATTTTATTAGTTAATTGTTGTGGTGGATTAGGGATTTTGGTTTCTTCTTGATAAAATTGGTAAAGTTCATAAGCAGTTGAAGCTAAAGAAATCCAAAATAAAGCTTTACTACCAATTTTAAGGATTTTACCGCTAACATTCGCTATTTTGGAAGTAGCTTTTTTTTGAATGATGGCTTTAGTGCTTTTTTTAATGGTTTTTTTCTTGCCACTTTTTAACCAATTACTGATTTTCACAAGTCCAAAACAAATTCCGACGACGCTTAGAGTAGTTGTTAGATAATAACCTATTTTCTCTTTTAGTGAAAGAGTATGATTAGGATCTTTATCATTACCTGTTACTTTATTATAGATATACTCGATAACTTTACGAATTGGTTGAGTTGCTTTATCGTATAACACTTTAGTTTTAGCCACGGCGTTACCCGTAAAAGCGGTGATTTGATTTAAAACTTCAGGAAAGAATTTAAAAAGAGTCCAATAAATCGCCCCACCAATTAATAATAATGGGATGCACCAAATGAGGATTTTAAAGAAAGCTTTAGCTATTTTAAGCCACCAGTTTTCTTTTTTAGTTTGAGTTTCGATAATGATTTTAGGAGTTGGATTTTTTCTTTTGATAATTATTTTGTTAGATTTATTGTTTTTGGATTGATTTTTAGTGTTTTTATTTGTTTGTTTCGCCATATGATTTTACTCGCTTTCTTTTTTGGATTTATTTTGATTTATTATCATTTATTAATTTATCTATTTTTTCATTAATTTTTTGAAAATTACTTTGGGTTTCTTGTTGGAATGCCTCCATTTCTTTTTCAATAAGATTAATTTTTTGTTTTAAATAATTATTTTGATGATTAACGTTTTCTTTTAAATGTTGGTTATGAAGGTTAATATATTCTTTAAAATTATTATTATTGAAATTATAGATGATAATTGTTGTTAAAGTAAAAATTATTAAACAAATATAAGGTGAATATTTTTGAATAATTTTCATTTTGTTTTCTCCTTTTTTGGTTTTTTTATTCGTTTTAATGGCCTTACCATTATTGTGTGTAAAATAAAAAAGACTCTAATTTAGAGTCTTTTAGTTGGTTAAAATATTTTTATTTATTATTTTGAGATTTAGTGTGATGTTTGCC
The DNA here is from genome assembly GCF_000744065.1 of 'Chrysanthemum coronarium' phytoplasma. Classification (NCBI taxonomy): domain Bacteria; kingdom Bacillati; phylum Mycoplasmatota; class Mollicutes; order Acholeplasmatales; family Acholeplasmataceae; genus Candidatus Phytoplasma; species 'Chrysanthemum coronarium' phytoplasma. Next base: position 83 of record NZ_BBIY01000095.1, on the reverse strand, counting down.
TTGGTAAAGGGATAAAGTTTTACGGACAGGGTTAAAGTGGAGGTGAAAATTAGTTAATTCAAAGTTAGAGTCGGAAACATGTG
>NZ_BBIY01000096.1:0-1636 GCF_000744065.1 'Chrysanthemum coronarium' phytoplasma | reverse complement strand
TGGCTTTAATATTGCTTCTGTTGTTGGTAGATATTATGCTCTTGACCGCGATAACAATTGGAACCGCATTAATTTAGTCTATAATATGCTTACATCCAAACAAGCTCCTGTTGTTGACTTGCCATTAGAAAACACTATACAAAATTTTTATAATCAAGGAATTACAGATGAATTTATCACTCCTTTTATTACCAATCCAAATGGTTTAATTGATGATAATGATGCAGTTATTTTTGTTAATTTTCGTCCTGACCGTGCTATGCGTCTTGCAACTGCTCTATCTAATCCTTGTGCTACTAATGCTTTTTGTTCTGAGGGTAAAACCAATTTTTGCGGTACTAAATTATTAAATAATCTTTTTTTAGTAACAATGACTAAATACAGCACTCAAGTTAAAAGTGTAGTTGCTTTTGAAAAAATAACTCTAAAAAATATTTATGGTGAAGTAATTGCCAATTTAGGAATGCACCAACTAAGAATTGCAGAAACTGAAAAATATCCTCATGTAACTTTTTTCTTTGATGGTGGCAAGGAACTGCAATTAAAAAATGCAGATAGAATCTTAATTCCTTCTCCCAAAGTAAAAACTTATGATCTTAAACCCGAAATGAGTGCTTTAGAAATTACCACCCATGCTAAAACTGCTATTTTATCTGGTAAATACGATACTTTAATTCTTAATTTTGCAAATCCTGATATGGTAGGACATACTGGTTTTTTAGATGCTACCATTAAAGCGATTCAAACAGTAGACAGCTGTCTTAAAGAAGTTTTAAATGCCATTTTTGCAGTTAAAGGCAAAGCCTGTATTGTAGCAGATCATGGAAATGCCGAACAAATGACAGATAACCAAGGAAATCCACACACAGCTCATACCACTAATTTAGTTCCTTTCATCGTTACAGATAAAAATGTTGTCTTAAAACCAGGGTCTTTATGTGATGTTGCACCCACAATGCTAGATTTATTAGAAATTAAAAAACCTCAAGAAATGACAGGAAATAGTTTAATTAAAAAACTAGTTTAATCATTAACTTTATTATTTAAGAATACCATAATTAATTATTTAAGTGATTTTGATTACTTATTTAGCTAATAATTTTGAAAATAAAAAATCACAAAAAACAATTTATTAACCATTTATTTATAACTTTATTATTTATATTAGATCATATTTATGAATTTATTAGTTATTTTATTTTTTTGTGTAGAATCGGAGTAAATTATAATGAAAAAAGACAAACAAATAAAGATTTTTAGGTTTCACCCTTTAATGTTTCTTTTTTTTGTAGCTGTTTGTGCTTTACATCTTTTTGCAGTTAAAGAATGGGGAATAAAAAAATTATATCACCCTCTTTTAACCCCTTTATTTATTATTTTTGTCTTAGGATATGGTCTTAATTTTATTGGTGATAGTGTCCTTTATTTAAATAAAATAGGATTAGGATTTTTGCTTTGTATTTTTGTTCCTTCTTATTTAGTTTATAAAGGATGGATACCGCAAGATTTAGCAGACAAATGTAATGAAAATTTTTTCAGTACCAAAACACCAAATAATCATTTAGGATCTGATTTTGCTAACTTTTTTATAACTTGTGTTATTGCTGGAAGTATTTTAAGTGTTGATAGAAATTTA
>NZ_BBIY01000097.1:0-1625 GCF_000744065.1 'Chrysanthemum coronarium' phytoplasma | reverse complement strand
TGCAGGTACAGGAGATTTATTTGCTAGTCTTTTTCTGGGTTTTTATTTGAAATATGAAAGAAATATTAAAAATGCTTTGGCTCATGCTGTTTTTTATCTTAATAAAGTTGTTCAAAATACTTTGTTATCACAGCAAAAAGAATTGCAATGTTTATCTGTTTTATATAAACAAGTTAATTTAGCAAAATTGCCTCAAGTCATGGAAATTAACGATTAAATTATTGATTAAAAAAATGCCTTTTTAATAAAAAAGACCAACTTTTTAAGTCAGTCATAATGTTATTTTTGGAAATATTTTATTTTTTTAGTATTTGAACGCAGTTATTTTTTACAACTTCAACTACATCCAAAAAGTAAAATCTTTGCAATCCATTCGAAAAGCTTTATTTTTGGGTTTTTCTTTTGATTTCCCAATAGCAACTAATAATACAGGCAAATATCGAACATCAATATTTAATCCTTCATTGATTTTTTTTGCGTTAAATCCTCCCATAGGGCAAACATCATAATCATATTTTTTAGCAGCTAACATCAATTGCAACGCTCCGATACCACCTTCTAAAAATAACTCATTTTGCAGTTTTACTTGGGAAATTTGTTTGTAATAATCATCAATTTTTGTAATTACTTGTAATTTGGTTGCATCAGATATTTGTTTTTGTAAAACTTCTTGTTGATAAATTTTTTCAGCTAAGGCACTTTTTTGAGCATCGCAACACAACAAAATCATAGTAGAACAAGTTTCTAATTGAGTTTTGTTGCCATATAAAAAAGGAGCTATTTTTTGTTTGCTCTTTTCGCCTTTAAAAACAAAAAAACGCCATGGTTGCAAATTAAAAGCAGAGGGCGCTTGGAAAACTGTAGCCAAAATTGCTTCTAAAATATCATTTGGTATTTCATGATTGGCGCAAAATTGGCGCACACTTTTAATTTTTAAAAAATCCATAAAAAGCTCCTAAGATTTTGTTAATTTCAATTTGATTATTATATTTAGTTAAAATAATTTTAATATTGCATCGTTTTAAAATTTTTTAAGTTAGTATTTGTAATTTTGGAAAGACAACAATTTAAACAGCAAAAAATTATTTTTTCAAAGTTTGCATTTGTGTTTCTTATTTTGTTTTTGTTTTCAAAAAACTCCTCTAATCCAATTTATCCAAATTATCAAATATATTATAACATTTTTTATTATTAAAACACTCACTGTTTAATTTATTTAGACAACTTAATATTTTAATATAACATTTAAGACCAACTTAACTGAAACGCTCCAATAATTTGCCCCCAGTAAAGAATGAATAATTTTAGTCTCAAACTGTTTATGCAGTTTGGGTTTTTTTGTTTATCTGGCAATTTTATTTAATTTTGACAATCAAAAACCTCATTATATTAAAAGAAAAGTAAGGTTTGTGGTAAAATTATATAGTAAATTATTTATTTTATAAACGCATAATTATTAAATTTTTTATGAAACAAAAAAACTAAATTAACAACAAAAACAAATAATAATTACAACAATAATCACAACTTAACAATTCATTAAATAAATAATAAAGTTTTGAAACAATAAATGAAATGAAGGTGCAAAATGGAAAACTTATTGTTTTTATTCTTATTCTTGTTTT
>NZ_BBIY01000098.1:0-1622 GCF_000744065.1 'Chrysanthemum coronarium' phytoplasma | reverse complement strand
GTTTCTAGGCGGTCTTGGATGGCCATCAACTGAAAAGTTCCAATATTGTCTTTGTTAGCGAGTTGTTGTTGATAATAGCCAATGCCATTAAGTCCATCAAAGGTATACTTGGCTTTAATCATTTTAAGTCCACTATTAAGGTCATCCCATTCTTCGATATTTTCGAATGCGGTTTCTTTTAAAATAGGGATTTCTTCTTTCGGTAATTTAATGATTTCAATTTCGGTTAAAACAATAAAACCAATCAATAAAAAAAGAAGTATCCCTAACACGATAAAAACCCATTTAATTATTTTTTTAATATTAAACATGATTAGTTCCTTTCTAGTAATTTTTAATATACCAACATTTTAACACATTTGACTTTTGAATTTTAATTAAAACCATTTTTTGAACCAAGAAGTTACTTTATTGACTTTTTCCTTTACGCTTGCAACATTTCTGTTTACGTCGTCTTTAATTTTTGTAGTAAAGGGTTGAATTGAACCTTTCCAGGTTTTTTGGTTGTCTATGATTTTTTTAATTTGATCATATTCTGTTGTTTTTTCGATTAATTTATCACATTTTTCTTTTAATTCTACTTTAGTTTCTTCATGGGCTTTTTGTTCGTCTTTTATTTGTTCTTTAAGTTTATTGATTTCATGACGGAGTTCGACGTTTTCTTCAAGATATTTGCCAGAGAATTTTTCTAAAGCTTTAATAGTTCCTTCGAGTGCTTCGATGTGAAGGCCTTGTTGCACCCATTTATCAATTTGTTGTTCTAACTCCTCACTTAAACGGTTAATTTTGTTTGCTTGTTCGTGGATGATTTGGTTTAATTGATCGATTTCTTGGTCTTTTTGATTAATAGTGTTTTCGTATTCTTTTTGTTTTTGTTGAAAATTAGTTGTTAATTGATTGATTTCCTTTTGAAGTTCTTGTTTTTCTTGTTCAGATAAAGCTTGGTTGGTGATTAATTCTTGGTTTTTCATTTCAATTAAGGATTTTTGTTCTTGGAGTTGGTTTTGGAGTTGTTTGGTCATTTGGTTTTGTTCGTTGATTTGGTTAATTAATTCATTAATTTGTTTTTCTTTTTCAGTGTTAAGAGTTTTTTCTTGGTGAAGATCAGTTTCTAGTTGATTAATCTTTTGATCTTGGGTAAAGATTTCGTCTTCTTTAGAACGGATTTTGTCGGTTTGTTGATTAATTTCCTTTTGAAGTTCTTGTTTTTCTTGTTGAGATAGTTTTTGATTATTTTTTAATTCTTCTTGTTTTTGAGTTAAATCATATTCTAAATTAGCTTTTTGCGTTTCTAAAGTTAAACTATTCATTTTTTCTTGTTGGAGTTGGATTTCTAATAAGTTTTTGGCTTTGATGATTTCTTCAGGAGTTAGTTGTTGTGTTTCAGTTGTTTGATTAGTTTCTTTTAATTCCTCACCAAGTAGTGGTGTTTGTTGGAGTTGTTCTTGTTGTAATAAGGTAGGTTCAATTGTTGATTCAACTGAACCATGATCAGGGATTGTTAAGGTTACCAGTTTTACTTTCTTCTTGGGTTGTTTTTTCTTTAACTTCATTATTATTAGTTAAAGTTGATTCTTCATTTTCAATAATAGTTGGATTGAATGATTGTGGAATAGATGGTG
>NZ_BBIY01000099.1:0-1600 GCF_000744065.1 'Chrysanthemum coronarium' phytoplasma | reverse complement strand
AATAATAATGGTATGAAGTAGACGAGGATATTAAAGAAATTTTTGATGATTTTAAAAAACCAGTTTTCTTTTTGCGTTTGAGTTGCGATAATGATTTTAGGAGTTGGAGTTTTTCTTTTGATAATTGTTTTGGTAGTTTTATTGTTTTTTGATTGAGGTGATTTTTTATTGGATTTTGATTGATTTTTTTTGGTTTTAATTATTTTTTTAGCCATATGATTTGACTCACTTTCTTTTAATTTATTAGGTGATTAATGGTTTTCTAAATCGATAATACTGTTGGTTAAAGTTAAATTATCGTTATTAAAATGTAATAAGTGATGGAAATAATAATAAAGTTTAGTTAATAAGTTAGTTTTAATATTGGTTACATTAGAGTTATTAGTGTTTTGGTTAGTTTTTTGTTGAATTTGTTCGATAAGAGATTGGTTTTCTAATTTTAATAATCTTTTTTTTAATTGCTTGTTTTCTTCAGTTAAGGTTTGTAATTCATCTTGGGTATTATTATTATTAATGATATTGATGCTTTCGCCATAGTTAAAAGCGTTACAGCGTTGTAAAAGGTATAAGGTGTGGGTAAAGCATAGATATTAGTGGTTTGGTAAATTCCTAAGAATAAAAGCCGATGATAAAATAAATTAAGGTTTTTGTCGTTTTTAAATACATTCAAACACCTCCTTTCAGGGTTTAGTTTTAAAATAAAAAAGACTCTATATGAGAGTCTTTTGATGGTGGTGAAATTATTTTTGATTATTATTTTGAGGTTTTGTATGATGTTTGTCTTGGTAAAGAGATAAAGTTTTACGGACAGGGTTGAAGTGGAGATGGAAATTGGTTAATTCGAAATCAGAGTTATGAACAAATGCACGACCAAGGTAGTAGTCTTTGTCGTCTTCTAAGAAGTATTTAGGGCCTTTGTATTTAAGGATTAAGTAGTTGTAACCTGGGCCTTTGTGTTCGTGTTTTTCGAAATTAACATAATTATCTAAATAACTGTCATCTTTGGTATAGAAATGAGCGCTGTTAAAGCCGTTTAAAGTGGTGTGATTATAGGTATCACCATCTTTATTCCAACGGTCGAAGGGATGGAGTTCTTTGATGTAACAAACTAAATTAGATGGTTCTTTTTGAAGTTCACGACGATTTTCGACTAGTTTCAATTCTTTTCTTAATCTTTCTTCTTGAGTTGGAAGAGTTTTAAGTTTGTTTTTAATATCGATGATTTCTTGGTTTTTATCTTTAATCGTTTGTTAGTATTTGTCAGGGGTTTGGTTTAAAGTTATTAACTCTTGTTCTAATTGGGAGATTTTATTTTCTTTGTGAATTTTAGTTAATTGCTGATTAATATTATTTAATTCTTTTTGGTTTTGATAATATTGACTTTCGTAATAACCAATTCCATTAAGGTAATCAAAGGTATATTGACATTCAATCTTAGTTTCATCTTTGGGTTTATCTAAATATTGAAGGATTCCTTGACGCCATTGAGCGTATTGATTTTCACAAGCTTCTCTTCTTTTTTTAACTTGTTGACGATCAGGTTTTATTTTTAATTTTAAATTTAAGACTTCTTCGATATCAGAAGGCAACATGACGGCGT
>NZ_BBIY01000100.1:0-1591 GCF_000744065.1 'Chrysanthemum coronarium' phytoplasma | reverse complement strand
TGCTTGCGGCAAATACACTTCTGCTTTAATCTGCCTATTAATATCAGGCGTTTGTGATATGTTTGATGGTGTGGTAAGCCGAACCAAAAAAAATCGCATTCATACAGAAAAAAGCTATGGCATTCAAATTGATTCTTTAGCCGATATAATAAGCTTTGGCGTCCTTCCTATTTTTATTAACTATTCTTTGAGTTTCAAAGGTGAAACTTCAATCATAAAAGAAGAATTTTGGCTATTTGCACTTGTTTGGCTATTTTGGGGCTTTTATCTTTTGGCAGCCTTAATTAGACTTGCTTATTATAATGTTTTAGCTGAAACCCAAAAATACGACTCTCAAAGCCCTTCTTATTTTACAGGTTTGCCCGTAACTGCAGCTGCTATTTTATTTCCTTTTTTATTTTTAGCTAAGTTTATTTGCAAAACTTGGGATTTAAAAAGTTTAGGATTTATCGAACAAAGAACTACTTTTTTTTGGTTTCATTTTGCCTGCATGTTACTTTTAACTTTTTTATTTCTTTGTAAAAAAATCCATTTCCCCAAGCCAAAAGCCAAAACTACAATAACAATTATTTTATTATTAGCACTAAATTTTATCCTATTTATGTTGCTTAAAATCTTATTAAAATATTTGTTACCAATGACAATTACAAAGTGAGCGATTTACAATATGAAAATAGTTAATTTAGAAGGAAAAATTATTTGTCAAGACCCAGCAAGTCGCCTGCAAAAATTTTTATACACAAACTTAGAAAAAAACTTTTGGAAAAGATGCCTTCTCAAAATTTTGATCACTAAACCTATTTCTTGGTTAGTTAATCTGTATTTTTATTCTCCTTGGTCACGCCAATACGCTTTGAAAATCATCGAACAACACCAAATTGATTTAAACCTATTTGAAAAACAAAAATTTAGTTCTTATAATGATTTTTTTACAAGAAAATACAAAGAACTTGCTATTCCTCAAGACAACTTTGCTTTTATCAGTCCTTGTGAATCCAAATTAAGCATTTATCCTATCACCAAAAAAGCACTCTATTGCATCAAAGAAACCAATTACAGTTTAGTTGATTTGTTGCAAAATCCCACATTAGCTCAAGAATACGAGGAAGGCTATTTGCTTATTTTCCGCTTAGAACCCCATGATTATCACCGTTATCTTTTTGTAGACGAAGGTTTTTTTCAAATGATTCCTTGCAAAATCAAAGGAAAATTACATACAGTAAATCCCATTGCCTTTGAAAGTTTTGATGTGTTTAAAACAAACACTCGCGAATATAGTATCTTACAAACCAAAAATTTTGGTAAAATAGTTCAAATAGAAGTAGGAGCCACATTGGTAGGAAAAATCCAAAATCATCCTTTGCAAACGTTTTCAAAAGGTCAAGAAAAAGGCTATTTTGATACAGGAGGTTCAACTATTATTATCTTAGTTAAAAAAAATATAGTTTCATTTGATCCTCGTATTTTAGAACACACACAAAAAAGATATGAAACCCAAATCCCTATTTTAACTGTTATTGGTAAAAAAATAACTCCTACAAAACCCCATCCAATCACTTATAAATCCTTCTCTGAACCCATTACACCCCAA
>NZ_BBIY01000101.1:0-1577 GCF_000744065.1 'Chrysanthemum coronarium' phytoplasma | reverse complement strand
AAAAAATCAAACCAACTAAACTTGCGTCAATAGCAAACGAAAAACCACCAAAACCACCAAAAACAGAATATCTGCATCCAGTCCAAGATTTACAGTCTCAAAATAATTTTTCACAAAAAAAACCTAACAATTCTACTACCTCCGAATTGACTCAACAAAATAACTTGCCTTCCCAAAACTCACAAGAAACCAAATCCCCAACAAAAAAACACCCTTATTTTTCCAATTCTGCTATTTGTGATTTGATATCATTTGCAATTAATATTTTATCTAATCAAGACGAGCCAACCAAAAACACAATAACAAATTTTTGGACAAATTTAAAAAATCGCTATTCTACTCACAGTTATTATAAAAGTGTAGCCGAAATTTTGGATAGAGGAAAAATAGTTGCTTTGAGTCAATCCCAACAAATGATTTTAGTTTTTGAAGATGAAGATGCCTTTGAACTTGTTTTACAAAAAAACATCAAACAAAAAGCTTTAGAAATTTTGAATAACGACACTTTTGCAATTACAGACTACATTGCTTTTTTAAAACAAGATTGGCAAGCCTTAGAAACTTTTTACAACAAAAATCATCCTCATCCAAACCAGGAATCAATTGCAAAATTCACAGCTACTTGCAATTTTGATCTTGACTTATATCAAATCAAAGCGACCCAACCAACCAAGCCTGCTATTATCCAACTAGCTTATGATTTTTTTGGTAAAGATATAGTAGAAATAATTAACTAGGAGCAAAAAATTATGAAAACACAATCTAATATGTTTGAAAAATTAAAAAAAATGCAAGAAGCAATTGAAAACGCCCAACAACAATTAGAATTACAAGAATTTATTGGCAAAGCAGGGGATGTAGAAATTGTTTTACAAGGCACCAAACAAGTCGTAGATGTTATTATTTCTCAAATTCACAGCAAAGCAATTCTCCAAGAAAGCGTTTTGTTGGCTTTTAATGCTGCTTTAAAAAAGTTAGAAAGAAAATCCAAAGAACTCATGCAAAAAGCATCTGGAGATTTGATAGAATTCTAAAATTTTTACCCCCCCATATTTTGCATTTCTTTATTTTATTTAGCTCTTTTCTTTTCCTTTCTTTTCTTTTTATTTTATCACTTATCATTATTTCCCAAATCCCAAACATTATTACATTAAAAGGAGGTATTTTATGAAAAAAAACAAAACTCCAAAATCACTTTTGGAAACTGCTTATGACATTATGAAAAAACATCACAATCCTGTTTCAGTCTATGATTTATTAAAACAAACATTGCAAAAACACCAAATCCCAAATAACAACCCCAATGTAGCTAATCAGCTTTATTTAGACATCGCTTTGAGCGGAAAATTTGTTTTTTGTGAAGACAATCAATTAATTATTAAAGAAAATAATAAACTTTTTTGGGATAAAGATTTTTTTGAAAAAACTCAAATTTCAAAAGACGAACCTCTAGACGAAGATACCAATTTACAAGAATTAGATTTTGAGGATTTCCTTTCTGACAAAGACACTGTCCAAACTGACCCTCTACAAGATGATTTGCTTGATTTAGAAGACGAACCTTCAGAAGAACAAAA
>NZ_BBIY01000102.1:0-1525 GCF_000744065.1 'Chrysanthemum coronarium' phytoplasma | reverse complement strand
GGAAGGAAACATTTTTGAAAAACTAACCCAACTTTTAGATCAAATATCTTTGTATAGCGAAATTAACGAACAAACCGAACAAGACCCCAAAACCCCAAGCAAAAACGATCGCGTTAAACTTTCTACTATTCACAAAGTCAAAGGTTTAGAATTTAGAGTGGTTTTTATAGCTGCTTTTGAAGATATTTTTTTTGATTGCAACCAAAAAGAAAAAAGCGATTTAGAAGAATCAAGACGTCTAGCTTATGTAGCAATTACAAGAGCCGAAGAAAAGTTATTTTTAACTGGGGCTTATCAAAGAGTTTCATATGGCAAACAAATAGACAGTCAACCTTCACGCTTTTTACAAGAAATGGGCTTTTTTCCAAAAGAAACCCAAAGACCAAATTATTTTTCCCCACATTTATTTCAACCAAACCAATCAAACCAAGTATCTTGCATTAATGAAAATGGCTTTTTTCAAAAAGGAGACAAAGTCAAACACAAAACTCTCGGCTTGGGCGTAGTGGAAGCCATCATGCAAGATTTAATCCAAGTACGCTTTATAAATTCCCAAAATATAAAAATATTTGAAAATACAACTGCTTTTCTTGCTAAAATAAAAGAGTAAGTAAATTTTAAACATTTATCAAAAAAACGAATCATCAATCATTATTTTATTAAATCGATTAGAAATTTAAAAACAACAAAACAACAAAATCAAATTACCAAAATCAAAGGAGATTTTTATGAATTATACCGTTTTTTTTGTAACTATTTGTACTTTTATCGTTTTAAGTACTTTATTTTTAGCAGATAGCAACGACAGCTTTTCTTTGGGAAATTCTTTTTCCGAACAAAAACAAGGACGCAAAATCAAAGGAGAACAATTCTTCTTAAACTGCTTTCTTACTGTTTTAACCATGGCTTTTTTTGGGCTTTCCTTTTGGTGCCAACAATAGTTGATGCCATATGCAATTAGAACAAAATACCTTAGCTTGGCAAAATCATCGCAAAAAATACATTAATGCTTCCGAAGTAGCAGCTATCATGGGCTTAAATCCATTTGAAACCAAAGAGCAATTATTAAAAAGAAAAGTTTTTGGCACTCCAATCGAAGACAACGAAGCAATGAAACGCGGACGAATTTTGGAACCCCAAGCAAGAAATTTTTTCAACCAAACACAAAAAATGCAATTCGAACCCAAAGTCTTTGTCAAAGATTTCATGTCTGCTTCTTTGGATGGATGGGACGCCCAATCCCAAAGCCTCTTAGAAATCAAATGCCCCATTTCTTTTGCCTCTTATACTTGGCAATCCTTTTTAAATGAAGGAAAAATCCCTACTATCTATTATGCCCAACTCCAAGCCCAAATTTATTGTTCTCAATCAATTAAAGCTTACTTTTTAGTCTATCAAAACGACCAAACCAACAAAAATATCGAAGTCAAAGAAGACCCGAATTTTATCACAAACATGCTTGAACAGTGCAGTCATTTTTTTCAATTATACTTAAAAACTAAACAATTACAAAAACAACTTCAAA
>NZ_BBIY01000103.1:0-1477 GCF_000744065.1 'Chrysanthemum coronarium' phytoplasma | reverse complement strand
TAAAAAGAAAATGATATAATAAGAAAAAAGCATTTTTTAACATTTTAATAAATATTTATTTTACTTCTTTTATAAATTAAAATCAAAAAACCACCAAACAACCAAACCACACAACCAACAAAACAATTAACTTTTACTATTAAGAAAGTATTTAAAAATAAGGAGATATTAAAATTGAGAATTATACCTTATGAACTTTATCCTTATGCCTCTGATCTTGCTTTATGTGCTTTAAGAAAAGAATTTGGTATGTATGATCATTGTTTAAATACTTGCAAAAATAATAAAGCTATGCAACCGTTTTTAGATATGAAAAGAAATTATTTTTATTTATCATTTGATTTATGGGTATTAGAGATGCAACAAAGAAAGCATTATATTAATAGTTTTCATTTGTTTTATGCCAATAAACACAAATATTGCCTTATTAACACTGATTTTATCTTGATATTGGAGTGTTGTATTCAATGGGAAATAAAAGGATTTATGCCTTACAACACTTCTTTATCTTGGTTTTTGGTGGCATTAAAATGTTTAGAACAACAACAAGAAGCCAAATCCCAAACCAACCCCCATCCCAACTTTGTACCAACTCCATCCACTAATTATTATCTAGATTTTTGTATCTATCAAAAGTTATTATTGTGGTACAAACAAACCTTTATGCAAGCCAACGAAAAAGGGAACCTCAAACCTAAACAACTCAATATGGAGGAAGTAAAAAGCTATTTCCAAACACAATTAAAACGAATATAAACTTTCAAATAGCAACAATCCATCAATGGATTGTTTTTTTATTTTTAAGTTTTTTTATTTGTTTAAAGAAACGCAACGCAACAGTTAGACAACAACAAAACGAACAAAACGCTTTTAGTGGTTCTCAAAGTTTTATTTAAAAATATACCATCTCCTTTTTGATCTTTTTTTAATAACAAATTTTTCATCGATATCCCAAAACATTTACAAAAAAATATAATTTTGCACAAAATTTAACAAAAGTATTTTTTTACTTGCCAAATCCTAAAATGTTTGTTATAATATTATAGTAATTATGTTGTGCGTTTTTGAAGTGCAATTTCGACAGACCAAATTTGCCGGAATTCAATCTTAAAACCATCCCAACATTTGCCATTTATTTTAGCAATTATTTTGCCAAATTTCAATTATTTTTTTAATTTTGAAAAAAAAGCAACAAAACATTTGCTATTTGTTTTTTTATGTGATATAATAAAAAAGGTATTGCGATTTTATTTGCTTTGAAAACATTTTTTGAAAGCAAAAACAACAACTTTTAATTATTTTTTAATTATTTGTAACTTGCTAAATTGCATATTTTGATTATTTATTCTTAATTTATTTTTTCACAAATTTTTACCAAAACTACCTTAATCTTTGAAAACTGAAGATGATAATTAACGAATATTTTTAATTATTTTTTAATATCTTAAAATTGACACCAAAAAGCAATTTTTGATGC
>NZ_BBIY01000104.1:0-1443 GCF_000744065.1 'Chrysanthemum coronarium' phytoplasma | reverse complement strand
AAAACAGGATTACCGCCTTTTTTACAAGACATACAAACTCCTATATTTCTTTCAGGAGACACAGAAAAAGAAGGTGTTTTTTCATCGTGAAAAGGGCACAACCCCATGTAATTTTTGCCTGATTTTTTTAATTGTACAAATTCTTGAACTAAATCAAGGATAGGCATTTTTTCATTGATTTGATCAATTAATTGTTTGTTATCTTGCATTTTGATCCGTTATTTTAAAATAATTTTTTCTTGGATGTATTGTTTGGCTTCTGCTAGTAAAAAGGTTTGTTGTTGGGCTGTGTCACGGTTTCTTAAAGTCACTGTGTTGTGGGTAAGGGTTTGGTCGTCTACAGTGAGACAAAAAGGAGTACCAATCATATCTTGTCTGCGGTATCTTTTGCCAATACTTTGGGTCTCATCGTAACAAACACCAAAATGTTTGGCTAAATACTGTTGGATTTCTTGGGCTTTGGCGCTGTGTGTTTTTTTGATTAATGGCAAAACAGCTACTTTGTAAGGTGCTAAAAAAGGGTGAAAAGTAAGGATTTGCCTTGTTTCGTTGGAGGTGCTTTCTTCGTGGTAATTGTTAATTAGAAAAGCAAAAAATAGTCTTTCTATTCCTAAAGAAGGTTCGATAACGTAGGGTAAAATTTTTTGTTTGGTAGTTTCGTCAAAATAAGTAAGATCTTTTTTGGAGTGTTGTTGGTGGGTTTTCAAGTCGAAGTTTGTTCTGGAAGCAATCCCCCAAAGTTCATCAAAACCCCAAGGAAATTTGAATAAAATATCGCAAGTTTGTTGTGAATAATGGCTGAGGTTTTCTTTTTTGTGATCTTTAAATGTTAAATTTTGCGGGTTCATACCCAAATTAATTAAAAAATCATACATTAAGTTTTTCCAGTGGTTAAACCAATGGGCTTCGGTGCCTGGTTGGCAAAAAAATTCTAGTTCCATTTGTTCAAATTCACAAGTACGGAAAATAAAGTTGCCAGGTGTCACTTCGTTGCGGAATACTTTTCCAATTTGGCAGACTCCAAAGGGAAGTTTTTTTCTGGTAGTTTTTAAAATGTTTTTAAATTGGATAAAAATTCCTTGTGCTGTTTCAGGTCTTAAATATAGAGGTTTGGAGTTTTCCAAAATGACTCCTTGATGGGTTTTAAAAAGCATGTTAAAAGGTCTGATGGGTGTCCAGTTGGAAGTTCCTAAGACTTGGTTTTTGACTAAATAGTCATGCATTTGTTCGTAGGACCAACCGCTAATATCTAACTGTGGATTGTGGCTTTCGATGAGTTTATCAGCACGAAATCTCTTGTTGGTTTCTTGATTTTCGGTAAGAGGATCCGAAAAAGAATCCAGATGACCTGAGGCTTTCCATACGGTAGAATTAAGTAAAATGGATCCATCTAACAAAACATTATTGGGTTGTTCTTGGACAAATTTTTGCAACCAAGCTTTT
>NZ_BBIY01000105.1:0-1419 GCF_000744065.1 'Chrysanthemum coronarium' phytoplasma | reverse complement strand
GTCAAAAATATCTAGTTTTTTCATGCTAAAAGCAACATAAACAGAAGGAGATTGGTGATTGTGGTACTCTAATTCTGCTTCTGCTAAAGCAGATTCTAAAGTAGGTGACCAATGAATAGGTTTGAGGGCTTTAAAAATTAATCCTTTGTCAACCATTTGTCCAAAAATTCTTACCTGATCAGAAACAAAAGTTTTATCCAACGTTAAATAAGGATTTTGCCAATCTCCTAAAATACCTAATCTTTGAAATTGATGTTTTTGATTATTAACATTTTCCAAGGCAAATTCTTGACATTTATCTAGTAAAGGTTTTCTGGTAAAAGCATTTTTAGAAGTTTTTTTAAGAACTGCTGCCTCAATTGGCAAACCATGAGTATCCCAACCAGGAATTAAAGGAGTGTAAAAACCTTGCATACTACGAAAACGAACAATAAAATCTTTTAAAATTTTGTTTAAGGCGTGTCCCATATGAATATTGCCGTTAGCATAAGGAGGTCCATCGTGCAAAATAAAAGGGTTGTTGTCTTGATTTTGTTGTAATTTTTTTTGATATAAGTCAAGTGTTTGCCAATGTTTTTGAATGTTAATTTCGTTTTTGCCTAAATTTCCTTTCATAGGAAAATCAGTTTTTGGCATCAAAAGAGTTGTTTTATAATTTGTTGTCATATCTTTTTTATCTCCTTATTTTTAGGTTGTTAAATTGATAATTTGTTATTTGGGGGGGAAAGTTGAAAATAGAAAAAATCGAATTTCAAAATTAAAAGTTTGAATATTAAACTAAACATTAAATCTAAAAGTAATAATATCACCATCTTTAACTATGTATTCTTTGCCCTCAATGCGAACTTTGCCTTTTTCTTTGCTTTTTTGAAAAGTTTGGGCTTCTAATAAATCAAGGTAAGAAACAACTTCGGCTTTAATAAAACCTTTTTGTAAATCGGTGTGAATAATGCGGGCGCATTCGGGAGCTTTAAGACCTTTTTTAAAAGACCAAGCGCGAACTTCTTTAGGTCCTGCAGTAAAATAAGTTTGGAGACCTAAAAGAGCATAACTTTCTTGAATTAATTTAGTAAGCCCTGATTCTACAAGACCATAGTTCTTTAAAAAAAGTTGCTTTTCTGCAAAGTCTAAAGACGATATTTCTTTTTCTAATTGCACACACAAAGGAATTACTTTTTTGGATTCTTTAGTAGAATACGCTAAAACTTGTTGATAAAAAACGTTGGAATCCAAAGATAATAAATCATGTTCTTTAATGTTGGCTAAATAAAGGTAAGGTTTTAAAAACAACAAATTAAAGGTTTTGACAAGCTTTAATTCTTCATCCGAAAAAACCAAATTTTTTAAATCTTGGGTAGTTAAATGGGTTTTAATTTTGGTTAATAACGCTTTTTCTTGCAATAATTCTTTGTCAAGTTT
>NZ_BBIY01000106.1:0-1411 GCF_000744065.1 'Chrysanthemum coronarium' phytoplasma | reverse complement strand
AATTTTTCATTTTTTAAATTTTAATATGTTAGTATTTAATATCTTTATACTTCTTTAAGGATAATTATTTTCATTTTTGCTTATTTAGCTTTAACATTGTTTTTTTTATTTAGATTAAAAAGTGTCTAATAATAAATTATTTTTGATTTTAATCATTAATAAATATTTTCTTATTTTATCCTTATTTCCAATATTCTTCTGTTTATAATATAATTAATTATATTATAAAATTAAATATTTTTATAAAAAGTAATGTTTTTATCAAGTTTAAAATTATTTATATATTCATAATTTTGCGATTCTGTAAAACCATAAGCATATAAAATAAAAAACATATATAAATCATTAGATTCTTTTTTTATATCAAAATCTAAGATTATTTTAAAAACATTTTCTTCCAATTCTGATTCCGACAAATTATTATCTAATCCTTGTTTAAATACAGATTTATATATTTCAATATGATTGTTATTTTTTAATTTATAATTAAATAATCCTTCTTCTGAAACATTATCTATTATTATTCTTTCTAAAAAACCTATAAAATTATAACGATCATATATAGGATTATCTAAATCACTAGCATTACTATATAAACATATTTTAGCATTATTTGTATTAACAAATTGTTTTACATTTATATTAAATTTAATTAAAAAACCATTATATTTTTCTTTTAAATTTTTCAAATCATAAACCCCTAATTTTTTACTAAGGTTTATTTTTGTTTCAAATAAAAATTTAATGATATTCTTTTCATGAAAAGAATTATTAATTTGAATTGTTTGTTGTTTAGGTAAATTTTCAAAAGGTATTTCTATGTTATTATCGTTAAAATTAGAATTATTTTGTAATTCATTGTTTTCCATCGCCATAACGGAATTATTACTAATAATTAAAAAAATCCTAAACTAATAAATAAAACGATTTTAAAAAATAATAAATTTGTTTTTAATTTAAACATTATATGAATCTCCTTTGATATTGATAATAACAATAAAATATATTTTAAATTATTTAACGTCTTCTAGGATTGTTTTGTTGATTTTGATCGTTTTGTTGCGGCATGGCGTTTTGAAGAATAATTTGTTGAGCAGCGATACGACTACTTAATTCAATATTTTGCCTCATAAGATTATTAATAACTTCTTCAGAAGAGTTATTATTCCTAGCATTAAAAATTTGTTGAACTATTCCAGCTTGTTGAAAATTTAAATTTTGTAAAATACGAGCTTGATTTTGAAAATTAGTATGATCATTATCATGTCCGTTATTTTGAGATATATGGCCATTATTCATTGCCATAACATAATAATTATTATTTATTAAAAATAATCCTAAGAAAATAAATAAACAAATATTTATTATTTTAAATTGATTTTGTAATTTAATCATTAATTAAATCTCCTTT
>NZ_BBIY01000107.1:0-1328 GCF_000744065.1 'Chrysanthemum coronarium' phytoplasma | reverse complement strand
TACTTCTTAGAAGACGACAAAGACTACTACCTTGGACGCGCACGTGTTCACGATGCTAACTTCGAATTAACCGATTTCCGCCTCCACTTCAACCCTGTCCGTAAAACTTTATCCCTTTATCAAGATAAACACAACAACGATAAAGTCAAAGAAGCAGAAATGAAAAAAAACCATCCTGGATGGACATAAAAACATTAACTTTCAAATATATTAAAAAATTAAAGGAGATTTAATTAATGTTTAAAATCAAAAATAATTTATTATTGTTATTGAATTCGTTTATTGTATTTGCTTTCTTAGGATTGTTTTTAATTGCTAATAATCAACAAGTAATGGGGATGAATAAAGATATTGCTAGTGCTAGCAATAATAATCAAAACATAACTAATTACTCTATTGAAGAAAATATAATTAATTTAAAATATAAAATTCGGAAAAATGCAGTTAAAAAAATAAATACAGAAAGAGAAATACAACAATTATCAAATAATGATCCTAACAAAAATACTCTTTTAGCTTTAAAACAAAATTTAGAAAATTTAATTCATAATCAAAAAGAACAATTAAAAACTTATCAAAAACTTTTAAAAACTTTAAATGATGAAAATAATTAATTTGTTTTTAATAATAAATAAAAATATTTAATTTTTCACAAAGACCCTTCAGGGTCTTTTTTTATTTAACAACAAAAACAACTCATCAATTGGAAAGGAAACAAAAACAATACCTAGTAATCTCATCTTTTTCATCATCACTCTACTTTCATTGATTCCAATAATCACTGTTTATTATGTTCTTAAATTCTATCTTTTCGCTGTCAAACTAAGTATTAACCAATTAAAACAAGGAATAGTAGTTCGATTTTATCAACATTTAATCACGAAGCAACCCAATCATGTGGAATCTATTTAATACTTGGTTAATAAAGCTTAATAATAGCCTTAATACTATCAGTCATTATTTCTTTACTTATCAAAATCAATGGTTAAACTTAGCTTTATTAATGATTATTTTATTATTCCTCCCTCATATCTTATGTTTCATTGATTTTATCATTAAATGTCTTTATCACCTTTTTCGTTTCTTTTATTATTTAGGAAAATATCTTTTATTATTATTAAAGAAAATATTTAAGAAAGAATAATTATTATGAGAATCCAAAACTTAAATCAACGCACCAAATTATGGTACCAACATCGAAAAAAATACATCAACGCTTCCGAAGTTGCTTCGATAACAGGTTTAGATCCCTTTCGTTCCATGGAACAATTAGTCCATGATAAACTTTTCGGGACCACTTTTACCGCTAATCAATATAACCTATTACA
>NZ_BBIY01000108.1:0-1328 GCF_000744065.1 'Chrysanthemum coronarium' phytoplasma | reverse complement strand
AAGATTTAAAATTGTATTTTAAAGAACAAAGAAAATATTCATTTAGAAAGCTTTTACAGGAATTAAATAATTTAATATGTTTAACTTTTCAAAAAGAAAATTGTTATTCGTCTATTAAAATTGATGATAAAGTTTTAAAAAAATCTTTTGAATTGTTATTAAATTTATATTATGAAAAATTAAGTTATAATAATTTAATAACTTTTGATGGTTTATTAATTGAAACTAGTGATTATATTGAATTTGTTGAAAGAAATAATGGTTTAATTTATAATCGTCCTGTTTTTATTGATGAATTTCAAGATTTAAATTATTTTTATTATTTTATTATAAAAGAACTTTTATTTAATAAACCAAATTCTTTATATTGTTTTGGTGATTATACTCAAAATATTTATAGTTTTTTTGGTTCTAGTGAACGTATTTTGGAACTTTTTTAAAAGATTTTAAATCTGAAAAACATTTTTTAAATGTTAATTATCGTTCTAAAGGTATTAATATTGTTAAAGCAGCTAATGAATTAATTGATAATAAGGAATATTTACAATTATCTTTTAGTGAAAAAAAATATAGAGATTTTATAAATTTTTCTTTTTTTGATAATTTTTATCAACAAATTAATTATTTGTGTGAAAAAATTAAAAATTCTTTAATTTATTCTACAACTGTTCTTTGCCGTAGTAATGGTGAATTACAAAAACTTAAAGATGAGTTTGAAAAAAACCAAATTCCTTTTACTATATCTGATAATAATAGTAAAGAAAATGAAATTGTTTTGTCAACGATACATGGATATAAAGGATATGAAAATGAATGCGTTTATTTAATTGGTTGGCAAAATCGAAATGAATCACAAGATAAAGTTTTAGAAAAAAAATAATTTATACTGCAATAACTCGTGCTAAACGTGATATTGAAATTTTAACTTTAAATGATTCTTCTATTTTTATAGATTATTTTTATTCCTTAATAAAAAAAGAATTAATTTCTGATGATTTTATAAAAGGATTAAATGATAAAATTTTTGATTTAGATTATTTAAAAATTTGTTTACCTAATTCAAAAGATATAGAAAATTTATGATGAATTATCTACTACTATTAAAATTTATAATGAAAAAGTTAACCAATTAGAAAAACAACATAAATTTAATCAAATTACTGAATCTTATTATAAGAAATGTTATTTAAAATTATGTGTTTTATTTAAGGAAATTTCTAAAAATATTTATAAAGTACAAAAAAAAGATAATGGTTATGAGACTCGTTTAAAAGGGTTTAATTATTCTATGTTTGAACCTTTGGAACGAATTAAATGTTATAAAAAAC
>NZ_BBIY01000109.1:0-1264 GCF_000744065.1 'Chrysanthemum coronarium' phytoplasma | reverse complement strand
CCCAAAATGGTTTCTTTAATAAAAATAATTATATTTTTAATTAATTTAAAAACTGGTTTAAATCCAGTGACAATAAGAATGGCGAAAAGAGTTGTTTGGATTGCATCGGTTCTTCGTTCTAGGATTTCGGTTGTTGTAAATCCTTTGGTATAATTAAGGAAATAGTTTGTAATAGTTGTTAAAATTGTAAAAATAAACATGGTTTTGTTACCTTTCTGATTTGGTTAAAAAAGTAAATTACAAAAAGGATTAAAATTATCGTTAATGTGGCTGATATATAACAAAGTGTTTGTAAATTTGGTTGGAAATAACTAATTGCTTGATACGTTATAAATGTAGTTATTGGAATTAACAAAACTAAGAGGGGGTGTTTTAAAATATTCATTTTTTTAGCTTCTCCTTTGATTTTTTGATATTGTTATTTTTCTTTTTAGTTGTTTGGGGACGGTCTTTGAAGTAAGTTCCACGATATGCTTCGGTCATTCCATCACTCATTTCTTTATTTCTCCTTTTATTTTAATTTTAGTTCTTTAACTTTATCTTTGATGGTTTTAGAAAGTTTAAAAGTTACTACTGTTTTTGAAGGAATTTTTAAGTTTTTTCCAGTTCTTTGGGCGTTTTTTTTGCCTGTGCGTTTATTGATGATAAATTTAGTTTCGGGGGTTAGGTGGGCTTTTCTAGTTTTTAAGATGAATTTACCGAGTTTAGATGATAAAACTACTTCCGCGTTGTTTGTGATTGCTTTAATTATTGCATTCTCAAACGAGTTGTAAAATTCTTCGGTTTGGGTTATTGAGGTTTTGTTTTTCTCAGCTATTGATTTAATTAATTCTTTTTTTGTCATATTTTTTTCTCCTTTGATTTTTTGATTTTATTGGGTATAAAAAAGCCCCTTTTGGACTTAATTGTGTTAAGGTTATTGGGTTTTGTTTTCTAAAAAGATTACGTTTTGAATAATTACTTTGGTAGTGGTTCGCGTTTGTCCTTCGTTAGTTTTATATTTTTGGATTGATAGGTTGCCTTCGACATATATTTTTGAACCCTTATGCAGGTATTTGTGGCAGTTTTCGGCTTGTGTTCTAAAAACAACACAAGGGGTGTATTGGACTTTATCTTTGTTGTTGATGGCTAAATTGAAATCTATTTTAGGGATTTGTTCGTTGTTACTGTTGATATATTGTTTTTCTAAGTCGTGGGCGATGTTGCCGATTAGTTGAACTTTGTTTAACATATTTTGTTTTCTCCTTATTTTTTGTTATTTGGG
>NZ_BBIY01000110.1:0-1245 GCF_000744065.1 'Chrysanthemum coronarium' phytoplasma | reverse complement strand
CCCTCAGGAAAAACTACCATTGCCATACCATTTTTAACTTTAGGCACTGCCTTTATTAAATTTTTGGCAGTTTTTCTGATATCACCCCTTGAGATTACCATACAATCCAAAGATAAAAAAGCTAATTTTAAAAACCATGCAGTTCCAAAAAAACAATTAAAATTTTGTTTGGGAGCAAATGATAAAGTTCTTGGAATAACGCTTGTAATAACAAAAGGATCGGTGTATGACTTGTGATTGGCATAAATAACAACGTTTTCTTTTGAAGGGATTAAATGAGGATTTTGAACTACTACTTTAATTCTTAAAAAACGGTTGACAAAACGGGACAAACTACGCGAAACAAATCCTTTAAAATAATGATTAGGGGGCAAAAAAGTCATTAAAACGAGGCAAAAAACCAAAATTATAAACGTTATTAAAAAAGCCAACAACAAGCCCAAAATTAAATTAACTGGCAGTTTGTAGCAAAAAGAAAAATCAACTAGCATAGTTTTGGAAGTTTGCAAAAAAACAAATGTTAGCCAAACGACAACAAAAATAAAAGTTAACATTTGGGCGTATCTAATTTCTTTTGATAAATGGCAAAAATTAATTGTGGGTGAATTTCTTTTTGGATTAATTGGTATTGTGATAAGTCAATTTTGGGAAAAAAAACATTTCCTTGATGTCTTTGTAAAATGTGGGTGATGTATAAAGTTGTTACCCAAGGTAGGGTTTGTTGATAGATTTTTCCTCCACCAATAATAAAAATATCTTGGGCAGCATCACTTGCCATGAAGGATTGCAAATCAGAAACAACAGTACAATTAGGCAATTCCAAATCATGTTTTAAAGATGCTACATAAGTTTTTTTAAAATTAAAGGGCTTATTTTTGAAATAACTTTTTAAGGATTTATAAGTTTCATACCCCATTAAAACATTTTGATTAAGGGTAATTTTTTTAAAATATTGTAAATCTTGGGAATAATGCCAAGGTAGTTTGTTGTCTTTGCCAATCAAATAATTGCCGTCAAAGGCAGTAATTAAATTAATCATACAGCAATATCGCCTTTCAAAATGCCATCACATTGATAATTTTGCAAAGTAAAATCACTAAATTTAAAATCATCAATATTTTTGATGTCAGGATTTAAAATCATTTGAGGTAATTTTTTAGGAGTTCTTTGAATTTGGGTCTGAACTTGTGCAAGGTGATTGGAATAAATGTGGGCATCTCCTAAAGTATGGATAAATTCGTAAGG
>NZ_BBIY01000111.1:0-1239 GCF_000744065.1 'Chrysanthemum coronarium' phytoplasma | reverse complement strand
AAGCAAACTTAAAAAAGTGATGGAAATTAATATAATGCAAGCAATAACAATATAAAATCCATAATTTGTATTTTCGTTATTATCTGTTTTTTCGCTTGTTATTTTAGGAGATAATATTGTTTGTGAGTTGTTTTGCAACTCTTCTTTATTGGACATAGAAGTTGTTAATGTTTCAGATAAAGTATTGCCATCATTTAATAAAGGTGCGACTACTTCTTGAACTTTTTGCATAACTAAGTCTTTAGTTGAATCTGGGTTTCCTACTTCTTCTGCAATTACATTTTCAATTGTTTCATCTAATTGATTTTGTTTTATGGGTGAGTAAAATGGAATATTATATTTTTTTTAACTTCCGCAATAAACTCTTCTTTATTTATTTTTGTAATTTGATAAGTTAATTTAGCTTTTCCTTTATATTTAGGAGATTTATCCAATGCTTCAATGGTTATATAACCATTTGAGCGATCTTTTTTAGGAAAATAAATATCTTCTTTTGTAATTACTAAACCATTATTTTTACTTTTAATGGCATTTAACAAATCCTCATTAGAAATCAATGCTTCACTGTGCATTTTATTTAATTCTATATCCCCTAAAGCTTTATTTTGAATTAAAACATTTAGGTCTTCTTTGACATTAAAAATAACTTCTACTTGACCTTTAATTTTTTTAGAATTTTCTTTTGCTTTGACAGTTGCTTTGTTATTGTTTATCGAAACAACTTCTAAATCGTCTCCAATAGCAAGACCACTTATATTTTTGTGATTTTTTACAATTTTTTCAATGATTTTTTTGTCATTTGGTGCACTTTCAAAAGATCCTATATTTTTTTCAATAGTGCTGATATCTATTGTTTCTGTTGGAGTAGCTTTTAAAGTGTAATTAAAACTTATTACAAATAAGATCAAAAGTAATAATGCACTTAAACAATAAATAAACCTTTGTTTTAAACAAGGTTGTTTTTGGTAAATATTTTTCAATGATTTTATTTTTGCTTTCTAATATCTTAATCTTTGCAAAATCCAAATGTACAAATTTGTAAAATGCAAAAAGTTTAAGATGAACTAAAGAATTTTAAACGAATTTATTACTAGCGGTTTTTTAAAATTTCTCGAATTCCTTTAAAATCCACTAATATTATAACTGAATCAAAACGAAAAAGAAACACTTTTTTATTTTTTATAAAAAAATATTTTTCTTCTTTTAAATGCTAAAATAATGTTAAAATTTAAGTATTAA
>NZ_BBIY01000112.1:0-1239 GCF_000744065.1 'Chrysanthemum coronarium' phytoplasma | reverse complement strand
ACCTCAGGAAAAACTACCATTGCCATACCATTTTTAACTTTAGGCACTGCCTTTATTAAATTTTGGGCAGTTTTTCTGATATCATCCCTTAAGATTACCATACAATCCAAAGATAAAAAAACTAATTTTAAAAACCATGCAGTTCCAAAAAACAATTAAAATTTTGTTTGGGAGCAAATGATAAAGTTCTTGGAATAACGCTTGTAATAACAAAAGGATCGGTGTATGACTTTTGATTGGCATAAATAACAACGTTTTCTTTTGAAGGGATTAAATGAGGATTTTGAACTACTACTTTAATTCTTAAAAAACGGTTGACAAAACGCGACAAACTACACGAAACAAATCCTTTAAAATAATGATTAGGGGACAAAAAAGTCATTAAAACGAGGCAAAAAACCAAAATTATAAACGTTATTAAAAAAGCCAACAACAAGCTCAAAATTAAATTAACTGGCAGTTTGTAGCAAAAATAAAAATCAACTAGCATAGTTTTGGAAGTTTGCAAAAAAACAAATGTTAGCCAAACGACAATAAAAATAAAAGTTAAAATTTTGGCGTATCTAATTTCTTTTGATAAATGGCAAAAATTAATTGTGGGTGAATTTCTTTTTGGATTAATTGGTATTGTGATAAGTCAATTTTGGAAAAAAAACATTTCCTTGATGTCTTTGTAAAATGTGGGTGATGTATAAAGTTGTTACCCAAGGTAGGATTTGTTGATAGATTTTTACTCCACCAATAAAATATCTTGGGCAGCATTACTTGCCATGAAGGATTGCAAATCAGAAACAACAGTACAATTAGGCAATTCCAAATCATGTTTTAAAGATGCTACATAAGTTTTTTTAAAATTAAAGAGCTTATTTTTTAAATAACTTTTTAAGGATTTATAAGTTTCATACCCAATTAAAACATTTTGATTAAGGGTAATTTTTTTAAAATATTGTAAATCTTGGGAATAATGCCAAGGTAGTTTGTTGTCTTTGCCAATCAAATAATTGCCGTCAAAGGCAGTAATTAAATTAATCATACAGCAATATCGCCTTTCAAAATGCCATCACATTGATAATTTTGCAAAGTAAAATAAATAAATTTAAAATCATCAATATTTTTGATGTCAGGATTTAAAATCATTTGAGGTAATTTTTTAGGAGTTCTTTGAATTTGGGTTTGAACTTGTGCAAGGTGATTGGAATAAATGTGGGCATCTCCTAAAGTATGGATAAATTCGTAAGA
>NZ_BBIY01000113.1:0-1191 GCF_000744065.1 'Chrysanthemum coronarium' phytoplasma | reverse complement strand
CCCTGCAGGAATATTAAAGGTAGCTGATTGCTTAACTTTTTGACGTTTTTGTCCATGACAAGCATAACATTTATTTTTAATTTCTTGTCCTTTACCACTACAATTAGGACAAACTTGACGAGAACGAATATTACCTAAAAAAGTTCTTTGCTCAGTAATAATTTGTCCATTTCCGCCACAACGTTTACAAGTAATAACATCTTGATTGGAAACTGCTCCTTTACCATGACAAACTCTACAATCAGCTTCTACAGTAATTTCAATAGTTTTGTTAGCTCCTAAAACAGCATCCATAAAACTTATAGTCATTTCTACTTTTTTATCATAAGAAGGTTTTTTAGTTTGTTGATTACCAAAAATATCTCCAAAGGAACTAAAAAAAGAATCCCCAAAAGAATCAAAACCATCAAAACCACCACCACCAAAGCCAGAAAAACCGTTATCAGAAGCATCACCAAAACGATCATAATTACTTTTTTTAGAAGCATCTCCTAAAACACTATAAGCTTCTTGAACTTCTTTAAATTTGTTCTCGGCGTTAGCTTCTTTGGAAATATCAGGATGATATTTTTTAGCAAGACTACGATAAGCTTTTTTGATGTCCTCAGGACTTGCGTCTTTATCTAGACCCAAAATATGATAATAATCTTTTTTTGTCATTGTAGCTAACTTCTCCTAATAATAAAACTAAGGGGTCTTTTCCTTTGATTTCATTATTCTTTATAGTTTGTTTTTTGTGGTTGTTTTTGTATTTGTATATTTTTTTGTATATTTTTTGTTTGTTTTTGTTTAGTTTTGTTTTTATTGTTGATTATTTTTTTTCTTCAAAATCAGCGTCTACTACTTCGTCTTGAGGTTTTTCATTTTTAGCAGTAGTGTTTTCTTGCGTACCTTTTTCTTGTGCTTGTTTTTCTTGAGCTTTTTGGTAAGCTTTCATTGCAATTCCTTGAGATTCTTTAGTAAGACTTGCAGTTTTTTCTTTAATTAAAGCAGTATCGTCTCCTTTTAGAGCTTCTTCTAATTCTTTAATTTGAGTCTCAACTTTGTCTTTTTCTTCTGGTGTAACGTCAGCTTTTAGATCTTCTAAAGATTTTTTAGTGTGGAAAATCATATTTTCTGCTTCATTACGCGCATCAATACTTTCTTTTTTCACACGATCTACCTCAGCATTTTCTTCAGCTTCTCTAATCA
>NZ_BBIY01000114.1:0-1136 GCF_000744065.1 'Chrysanthemum coronarium' phytoplasma | reverse complement strand
TATGCGTAGTAAAAAGCGTTAATGTTTTAATCAATTAAAAGCTACTTGAAATAAGTTGCTTTTTTTATTTTATATTTTCTTATATTTGATTAAGTTTTTTTGCAAATATCTTTTTATTTTATTCATTCAAATATTCGCTCAAATCATCAAAAAATAATCTCATTATTAAAAATTACCAAAAAAACAACTCAATTGCAACCAAAACTACAACCACCCCAAACCCCAAATAGGAAATGCTAAATGATCATTAAAATCCACAATCAAACTTCTTTTTGCATCACACCTTTTAAATCTTTATTAATTAAAATGTTTTTACCCATCAAAGAAAAAAAATTAATGCATCTCATTTTTGTTACCAACGAAAAAATTCAAGAACTTAATTCCTTTTATCGCCAAAAAAATTATCCCACAGATGTTTTGTCTTTTCCTAATGATTTAACTTTTTTTGCAGGCTTAGAAGACAATTCTTTAGGCGATGTTTTTATTTCTTTTTCCAAAGCCCAAGTCCAAGCACAAACAGCCAAGCACAGTTTAGAACGCGAAATTGCTTTTTTAGCAGTGCATGGTTTTTTGCATCTTAAGGGTTATCAACACCGCACCGAGGAAGAGTTTCAAATAATGCTTGCTTTACAAGAAAAAATTTTACAAAACGTAGGTCTAAATTTAGACAAAAACACATAAAACAGCAGCAGCAGCCCCAAATCCCATAAAAACCAAACAAAAAGAAACAAACCAAAATAAAAACACCCACACAAACACCAACAAGGGAAAAAAACAAAAAAATAACTAAGAAATTGAGGACTTACATGGATTTTAAATCTGGTTTTATTGCTATTTTGGGACGCCCAAACGTCGGCAAATCAACTCTTCTAAACGCATTAACCCAACAAAAAGTTGCCATCACAAGCGCCAAACCCCAAACAACACGCCACAAAATTATTGGCATTTGCCACGAACCTAACGCCCAATATATTTTTGTAGACACCCCAGGAATTAACCAATATAAACATTTATTGAACCAAAAAATGAACAACATCGCTTTTCAAAGCATCAAAGACGTTGATTTAATTCTCTTTTTAACAGATTCCTTTTATCATCCCAAAGAAGAAACTTTGTTAAAAATGATTTTCCAAACC
>NZ_BBIY01000115.1:0-1133 GCF_000744065.1 'Chrysanthemum coronarium' phytoplasma | reverse complement strand
GCAATTAAAACGTATTATTTTTGTTCTTTTTGTAAAAATTTTGTGATATTGGGGGCTTTTTCGCAAAATAAAACAAAATATTGCAACAAATATTTATTGGCTAAAATAAATAAAACAATTGAAAAATAAGTTTGCAAAAAAATAATGAAGTTGTTTTTTTGGAATAATTTTATTAGCTTTTTGGATTTGGATTTCCTTTTTTTGTTGTTTTTTATCTTTGGGAGTAGCAAAAATATTAACACTTATTTTTTTATATGTTATACTTAAAGAGTAGTTAAGAAAACAATTTGCAGTTATTTTAGATTTAATAAGCATTTTTTTGTTATGTTTTTTCATCAAATGCTTGCTAAAAGAAAACAAAAACTTTAACCAATTAAACCTAAAATCTTTTTTGAAAACCTTTAAAAATCCTTAAAATAAAGGAAAAAATATTTGTTTGAAAAATAATTAATTTTTACCTTGACAAAAAAGATAAAAACAAACACTTTTAAAACTGCAAAAAATAACTGCCATTTGTTTTTTAAATTTATACTTTTTTGCACAACAAATTCAATAAAAATAAATATAATAATTTATCAATTTATTTCAATTAATTTCAAATCAAAAGGAAGGTTTTTTAAATAAATGACGAAAAACAAAGTAATTAATAAAAAAGATAAAATAAGTAGGCTTGTTTTGGAGGGAAACTTATTAAAAGCTTTATGGATTATTTCTTTGCCTATTATTGTTTTTAATGTTTTTAAAGCTTGTTTCGGTAGTGTTGATACTTTTTTTGGAGCTGGTCTAGAAGGAGCAACCCAAAGCTACATTCAATTTTCCAAATCCGCTCAAAGCATTGTAGAAGCAGTAGGAGTTTGTTTAGGAATTACAGGAGTTTCATTAATTTCGCGCGAAGTGGGTAAAAATAAAAATGTCAAATCTTTAAAAGCTCGTAAAATAGCATCTAGCGTTTTTGTTTTGTTATTCATAGTAAGTTTGGTTGTAGCTTTTGTTATGATTGGTTTTTCCAGCCCTATTTGTAGTCTTTTTTTAAAGGAAAAAGTAATTAACGGAGTGCCAAAGGCAATAACAACTGAGGAAAAAAATCTTTGCATTAACGCTTTTAGATTACAAATGTTGGGCACTATTTTAGC
>NZ_BBIY01000116.1:0-1124 GCF_000744065.1 'Chrysanthemum coronarium' phytoplasma | reverse complement strand
TTTTTACAAAAGCATCAAAAACATCCCTTTAAATCAAGCCATTTTTGAACTGGCAAACCGCTTGAGCATTGCTACTTCCCTACCCCAACAAAGCACCCATCAATACCAAAAATTCTACAACATCATGCAAGAAGCATCAGATTTTTATTCCCATCAATTAAAACACAACAAACAAGTCCTCAATTATTTAGAAAAAAGAGGCTTTGACAATGACATAATAAAACATTTTAAATTAGGTTATGCTCCCAAAGCTTCCCATTTATCACGTTATTTAATGGAAGGTACCAAATTTGACCCTGATGACCTAAAAAAATTAAGTCTCATCAATCAAGACGAGAAAACCGGCAACTTTTATGATTTTTTCAAAAACCGGCTCATTTTTCCCATTACTAACAAATCAGGCCAAATTGTTGCTTTTTCCAGCCGCAGTCTAGATGATCAAATGCCTAAATATCTCAACAGTCCCGAAACAATAATTTTCAAAAAAGGCGAAACTTTGTATCAATACTACGAAACCCAAGCTGAAATCAGAAAAAAACAAACAGTCATTTTGCATGAAGGTTTTTTTGATGTTATGGCATCTTTTAAAGCCCAATTCAAAAACGTAGTTGCTACCATGGGAACTAACCTTACTTTGGATCATGCCAAACTATTAAAAAAACTCACCGACAAAATAATTATTGCCTATGACGGCGACAAAGCAGGAAAAACCGCTACTTTAGAAATTGGAACCTTTCTCCAAAAAAACCACTTCCAAGTCCAAATAGTAGATTTTCCAAATAATCTAGACCCCGATGAATACATCAAAACTGAAGGAACCGAAAAATACCAACACCTTCTAACTGATAATTTAAAGGATTTTTTAGCTTTGAAAGTGGATTTGATTTGCCAACAAATGGATGCTTACAACCAAGCCCAAACCAAAAAAGAATTACAAGAACTATTCCAATCCTCAAGCTTTGAAATCAAAATGCTTTATCAAGAATACTTACAAAAAACATATCAACTAACAGTTAACCTTAATTCTCAAGTCTCCATTAACAAAGCCCCAAAACCTCCTTACATTGCTCACACCAAACAACAATTAAATTTAACCAAATTTGACATTAAAATAGAAATCATCA
>NZ_BBIY01000117.1:0-1114 GCF_000744065.1 'Chrysanthemum coronarium' phytoplasma | reverse complement strand
TTTAGGCAAAATGTTAAAAGACATGTGTTTATCAGAACAACCTTTTGTCAAAAATGCAGATCAAAAAGTAAAAGATTATCTTAAAGCCAACAACACTGATGTAGTTTCTTATGTGCGTTGGGAAATGGGCAACTAATAATTCAAAAATCTTTATTTCATACTTTATTTAACAAACTCAAATTTAGACTCTTTTAAAGATGTTGCAGATGTTTATGAAGAAAGGTTTTGTGGATGCATAAAAAAATTCTTTTAAAATTAAGTGGTGAATCCCTTAAAGGCGACTCTTCATACGGAATTGACCCTCGCACCATTAAAAAAATTGCTTGGGAAATCAAAGAAATCAAAGATTTAGGAGTCAAAATTGCCATCATTGTAGGAGCAGGTAACCTTTGGCGTGGACGCACTGGTGAAGAACTGGGTATGGATCGTTCTCAGGCAGATTATATGGGAATGCTTGGAACTATCATGAATTCTTTAGCTTTGCAAGATGCCTTAGAACAAACAAATACCATCACACGCGTGATGACTGCCTTTCCTGTTTCTTCGGTAGCCGAACCCTATATTCGCCGTAAAGCTATTCGTCATTTGGAAAAAGATAGAGTAGTTATTTTAGGTGCAGGGGCTGGTTCTCCTTACTTTTCCACAGACACTGCTGCTGCCCTAAGAGCTGCTGAACTAAACATTGATGTTATTTTAATGGCTAAAAATAATATTGAAGGTGTTTACAATAAAGATCCCAAAAAACATCAAGATGCCGTTTTAATCAAACACATGAAACACCAACAAATCTTATCTCAAAGACTGGCAGTTATGGATATTACAGCCGCTTCTCTTTGTTTAGAAAATAACATCGATATTTTAGTTTTTAATATGTTAAAAAAAGGTAATATCCAAAAAGTTGTACTCAAAGAAGGCAACATAGGTACTGTTATTAGTTCAAAAGGAGAATAAATATGCAACAACTTGCCAAAGATATTCTTGCGTCGTTAGAAACTAAAATGACTCAAGCCCAAGAATTAATGTTAAAAAACTTTTGCGATATTCGCACTGGAACTGCTAATCCTAATATTTTAGATAAAATTACTGTTAATTATTATGGAGCACCCACTTTTTT
>NZ_BBIY01000118.1:0-1107 GCF_000744065.1 'Chrysanthemum coronarium' phytoplasma | reverse complement strand
TTCGAAGACCACAGACCTTTATATGATTGGATAATCAAAGAAACAAAAGCCAAACATACTCCACGCCAAATTGAATTTGGAAGACTTAATCTTACCCAAACTTTGATGAGCAAAAGACATCTTAATAATTTGGTAGAAAAAAACTTAGTAACAGGTTGGGATGACCCTAGAATGCCAACTTTATCAGGCATCCGCAAAAAAGGATACACTCCTGAAGCTATCAAAAATTTTGTCCTTGAAACAGGCTTATCCAAAGTAAATTCACAAGTTAAACAAGAAATGTTAGAATCTTTTGTAAGAGATGACCTTAAAGGAAAATCCTTGCCTCGCATGGCAGTTATAAACCCCCTCAAACTTACTATTACTAACTTTCCTGAAAACCAAATAGAAACTCTCAAAGCTCCTTGGACT
Source organism: 'Chrysanthemum coronarium' phytoplasma (assembly GCF_000744065.1). Taxonomy (NCBI): domain Bacteria; kingdom Bacillati; phylum Mycoplasmatota; class Mollicutes; order Acholeplasmatales; family Acholeplasmataceae; genus Candidatus Phytoplasma; species 'Chrysanthemum coronarium' phytoplasma. The sequence continues at coordinate 696 of NZ_BBIY01000118.1, read as the reverse complement.
AATAATTTTCATACTTGTAAATGTTGTAACACATCTCAAACCCAAGGAAAAACCCCAGAACAAAATCAAGAACAAACAAAAGGAAAAGAACAAACCCAAGAAAGAGAAATTTATTTTTCCCGCCATCTCTACATTGAAAAAGACGATTTTGCACTCCAAAAACCAGATAAAAATTATAAAAGATTCACTTTGGGCGAAGAAGTAAGATTATTTCATGCTTATTTTGTTAAAGCTTACGATGTTGTCAAAAACAAAAAAGGAGAAATAAAAGAAATTCTTGCAACATACGACCCCCAAACCAAAAGCGGCAGCGGTTTTAAAGATAGAAAACCAAACGGAACTATTCATTTTGTAGAAGCAAAGACTGCTTGCAAAGCCACTTTTAATTTTTTTGCTCCACTACTTTGCACAAATGGCAATTTAAACGATAAATCCTGGCATATCAAAAAAGGTTTTGTAGAATCAAGTTTACAAAAAAGCTGTTGTTGCAAAAACCATTTTCAATTTCTAAGACAAGGTTATTTTGCAGCAGACAAAATCACAAAAGACACAAATGAAAAAACGCAAGAACTTAATTTCAATGAAGTAGTAAGCTTAAAATCAAATCCTCAAAAATAAATTTGTTCTACTAAAAAAATAAAAACTAATAAATCCCATCAAATCACCCAACCAAAAAACACTCCCAGAAAAAAACCA
>NZ_BBIY01000119.1:0-1030 GCF_000744065.1 'Chrysanthemum coronarium' phytoplasma | reverse complement strand
AAAAATGCTCCTAGCACTAAAAGTGCACCTTTATAAAAAGGATGAATTTTTATTTTTTGCACTCCGATTAAACCCATTGCCAAAAGCAAAAAAGAGACAAAAAGTTTAAAATAAGCTACTGTTAAATTGTTTTGGTAATAAGGATTAATAAAATGCGATTTCAAATCCGCTTTAAAACCAAAAATAATAGCAGATAACAAAAAATAGCAAAAAGGATGAACAAAAACTATCCATACTTTTTTCCAACCCAAAAAAGTAATTGGTCGTTGCCACACATAAAAACAATAAATCAAAGGGGCAAAAACATATTGCAAATAATAAGGAATTAGCTGCATTTGCCAATTTGCAGAAATAAAATGCTGTTTGTGGTCTTCAATAAAATCACAAAAAACCAAACTTATAATTAAAATATTTACCAAAGCAACAAAACTTAATATTTGATAAAATTTAGTAGTTCTATATTTAGTTAAAGCAATTATTGCAACTAACAAAATTAAAAAAATACTTTGTCTTGTATAATGAAAAATATTTTTAAAATAAGCAAATGAGTCTAGATGCGTTTGCAAACAACTATCAAAAAGCCCCCAAATTAAAATTATTGAAGAAAAAATCACTAACAATAACGAGCTTAAATTTTTTTTAATTTTAATAAAATAAATTGAAAAAAATGAAGAATTAAAAAATTTGTAAAAAGATGTGATTTTCACTTTTGATACCTTCACTTTTTGTTTTTTGTATGATTATAATTATTTGTTTTTGACTCAAAAAAGAAAAAATTAAATTAATAAAAAGTCGAAATAAATTAATAAAAAATGTTAAATTAAAATTATTTTGTTATTTTAAAACAACAATTAAATTATATCATTTTTTAAAACAAACCTTTTTATAATTATCAACAATTAAAAAATAATATTTTTAGCTTTTGCAAAACCAAAATAAGTCAAAAAAATAACGAAAAAATGCAAAAAAATAACGAAAAGCCATAAAAAAATGTTAAAATTAAGTTTGATCGGTTTTTTAATTTTATACA
>NZ_BBIY01000120.1:0-990 GCF_000744065.1 'Chrysanthemum coronarium' phytoplasma | reverse complement strand
TCCAAAACTAAGAGCAGAAATAGGCCGGTTAACAAAACAATCCAAATTACAAGTTTTCAAAATGGCATGCACTTTTGTTTTTATTTCAGTTAATGAAAGTTGTTTGCCTAAAAGCCCCAATGCTACTTCTTCAAAAACAGTTTTTTGAGAAATCATATGGTGGGGATTTTGCATGACAAAACCAATTTTTTCTGATCTTTGTTGTAAAGACAAATGTGTTAAATCTTGATTATTTAATAAAATAGTTCCTGTTTGAGGATTACAAAAACCACAAATAACTTTGGCTAAAGTAGATTTACCACTACCATTTTTACCAACAATACTAATCATTTTTCCTGGAAATAAATCCAAAGAAATGTCATTTAAAATATTGGGTTGTTTGGATTCATAGTGATAAGAAATATTTTGTAATTGCAAAATGGGGCAAAATGGGGCAAATTGTTTGGGAAAAAAAGGCAATAATTGAGTTGGGTCGTTTTGAGCAATAGCACATTTTTTTAAATTTGTTAATTGATTGGAAAAATATTGAACAAAATATAAGGATTTTAGGGCAGGCAAATTTAATAAATAAGGAAGGCTTCCCAAATTGATGCCAACCTTTTTCAAAGCACTAATATAAGTTGGTTCTTGGATACCTTGTTTAGTTAAAATATTTTCTAAAATTAATTTTTGGGGAGAATTGTCATAAATAATTTTTTCATCTTCAAATACTATTACCCTATCAAAAGAATCATCTAAAATATCTTCTAAATAATGTTCAATAACTAAAATAGTCGAATTGTATTTTTGATGAATAGTTTTTATTAAAGCAGTCATTTTGGCTCTTGAAACAGGATCAAGATTGGATAGAGATTCATCAAATAACAAAATAGAAGGATTATAAATTAAAACTCCTGCCATCGATGCTAATTGCTTGTGACCTTCAGAAAGTTCTTGTGGTTTGTAATCTAAAAAGGATTGCAATCCTAAATCTTGTGCCCACATATTTAC
>NZ_BBIY01000121.1:0-943 GCF_000744065.1 'Chrysanthemum coronarium' phytoplasma | reverse complement strand
GGGTGGAAGATTTAGTGTTTTTACAAGCGTAGGCATCCTTCCTTTTGTTTTTGCTAATTTAGATGTTGTCTCAATGATGAAAGGTGCTTTGCAAGCTTATCACGACACTTTTCAAGAAGACCTTTTTCAAAATCAAGCCTATCAGTACGCTTTAGCAAGGTATTTGCTTCACATCCAACAAAACAAAAAATGGAACTATTGGTAAGTTACGAACCGCATCTCCTTTCTTTTTCGGAATGGTGGAAACAATTATTTGCTGAATCTGAGGACAAAGAAGAAAAAGGGCTTTTTGTAGGAGCCACCAACAATTCTACTGATCTACATTCCTTAGGGCAATTTATCCAAGAAGGCACCAAAATGCTTTTTGAAACAGTTTTAAATGTTACATCAATAAAAGATGATTGCGTTGTTCCTCACATTCCAAACGAACTTGATAATCTTAATTATGTAGCTGGAAAAACTTATTCACAAATTAATCAAAAAAATTCTTCAAGCCACTAAACAAGCCCACATTGAAGGCAAAGTTCCTAATTTAGAAATTGTCATTCCTACTTTGGATGCATATCATTTTGGATATTTAGCGTATTTTTTCCAAAAAGCTTGTGCAATGTCAGGTTTGTTGTTAGGAATTAAACCTTTTAATCAACCCGGAGTAGAAATATACAAACAAAAAATGTTTGCTTTATTAAAGTCATAATTGCAATTATTACAAAAATATTCATTTATTACACATTAAAATACATTTTTTAGCAAAAAACCATTATAATATTTATGGTTAGTAAATTTAACTATTTGTCCCACAAACAAAAGTTATTTTATTTTTCATTTTATAATTAAAAACCAATTTAAAAAAGGAGTATTAATTATGCCATATATTGAAAGTATTTTAGCGCGCGAAGTGCTAGATTCCAGAGGAAATCCTACAGTAGAAGTAGAAGTTTAT
>NZ_BBIY01000122.1:0-927 GCF_000744065.1 'Chrysanthemum coronarium' phytoplasma | reverse complement strand
GGTGTAGATAAAGTATAAAAATAAATGTAGAATTAATATTTTGTTTTCCGCCTTTCCCTCTTATTTTTGCTCAAATATCTGCTTATTATATGGATTAATATTGATTATTATGACCGAAATTAAAAAAATACCTTATCTACGCTTACATTTTATTTTGTGTTTGTGTTTTTGATTTTGCAAGTGTTTCCAACAAAATATACAAACAAAAAACAACACAAGCAACAAACAAAAAAATTAAAATTACCAAAATTAACAAAAAAATAAAAATAATAAAGAGGTTAGAAAATGATTGATTTTAAAAAAGAGGTTTTAAAAAGAAAAGACGCCTTAATTGAGGCTTTGCAAACATTATTAAAAATTAACACTGAACTTACCACCTTTGACCCTAATAGAACAGGTGCTCCTTTTGGCGAAGGAAATCAACAAGCCCTTGATTTTATGCTTGATTTAGGCTCCCAAAGCGGCTTTAAAACCCTGAATTTAGAAGGATACGCTGGTCATATTGAATACGGCAACCAAAAAGAATGGGTTGGTATGATTGGTCATTTGGATGTAGTGCCAGCAGGAACTGGTTGGGACTATCCACCTTATGCGGCTTTAATTGTTGATGGCACGCTTTATGGCAGAGGAACCCAAGACGATAAAGGTCCTACAATGGCAGCTTTCTGGGCTTTGAAAATATTGCACGAACTAAATTTGCCGCTTTCAAAAAGAATTAAATTAATTTTGGGTGTCGATGAAGAAACTGGATTTCGTTGTATGAAACACTATTTTAAACAAGTCCCTGAATTGCCTGTATCTGGTTTTGTTCCTGACAGCCATTTTCCTGCTATTTATTGCGAAAAAGGAATTGGGGATTTTACTTTTGAAGGCACAGTTTTAGATAATAGAATTGTAAGTATTCAAAGCGGGCAAGCCTCTAATGTT
>NZ_BBIY01000123.1:0-921 GCF_000744065.1 'Chrysanthemum coronarium' phytoplasma | reverse complement strand
ATCACCAATATTAAATCTCTTTTAGACAGCCACCAACTCAAAAATTACACTATTAAAGGGCGTGTCAAAAATATTTATAGTATTTATAAAAAAATTGTTAAAAGAAAAGTTAGTTTTGAAGAAATCTTTGACCTTTTAGCTATTCGAATTATTGTGCCTACTGTGGATTTGTGTTATCAATGTTTAGGGATTATTCACGGTCATTTTTCGCCACTTCCGCTAAGATTTAAAGACTATATTGCAGTTCCTAAACCTAATCTTTATCAATCTTTGCATACAACTGTTTTAACTAAGGATGGCTCTTTGTTTGAAATGCAAATAAGAACTCAAGAAATGGATGAAATTGCTGAAAAAGGAATTGCTGCTCACTGGGCTTATAAAGAAAATAAAACTTATTCCCAAGAAGCTAAACAACTAGAACTTGCCAAAAAATTAAGATGGTATCAAGAATTAGTTAAAATTACTATGGATGCCAAAAATCATCCCGAAGAAACACCCAAAGAATTTGTAGATTCTATTAAAAATGATATTTTAAGTGATAATGTCTATGTTTTTACTCCTACTCAAGAAGTATTTGAGCTTCCCAAAGGTTCTACCCCCATTGATTTTGCCTTTCGTATTCATTCCGCAGTAGGAAGCAAAATGACAGCAGCCATCATTAACGGGAAAATTGTACCAATTGATTATCAACTCAAAAATGGTGATATTATTTCGATTAAAACCAATAAAAATATTTTATCAGTTAATAAAGACTGGTTGCGCATGGTAAAAACAACACATGCCAAAAGAAAAATTAAAGGTTTTTTAAAAAAAGATATCAAAGAAAATAAAACTGAATATTTAGCAGAGATTCAAAAAGGAAAAGATATTATTGAAAAAGAATTAACTGCCAATAAAATTGAACTTTCCTTGCTTGATAAT
>NZ_BBIY01000124.1:0-917 GCF_000744065.1 'Chrysanthemum coronarium' phytoplasma | reverse complement strand
CTTTGTTTTTTTCTTCGTCTAACTTAATTCCTAAAACTGATAAACGTTTAATAATTTCAGAACGGAAAAAAGAAGAATTTTCGCCAATACCAGCTGTAAATACTAAAGCATCAACGCCTTTTAATAATACGTAATAACTAGCAATATAATCAACTATACGCTTAACTTGGATGTCGTGTGACAAAATGGCTTGCTGGTTGCCTTCTTTAATGTTTGCCAAAATATCACGAGTGTCATTAGAAATACCTGATACTCCTAAATAACCTGATTTTTTATTCAAATCATCGATAACACAAGCAACAGTTTTGTTTTCTTTTTCAGCTATAAATTTCACTACTGCAGGATCAATATTGCCACTACGAGTTCCCATAGGAACCCCTTCTAACGGAGTAAAACCCATAGAAGTATCAACTGATTTACCAGAATCAACTGCACATAAAGAAACGCCGTTGCCAGCATGACAAATAATGATTTTGGCGTTTTTTTTACCCAAAATTTGTTGCATTTGCTCAGTTATGTATTTATAAGATGTACCATGAGCTCCGTATTTTCTAATTTGGTATTTTTGGTACCAGTAATAAGGAGCGGCGTATAAAAAATTAACTGCGGGCATACTTTGATGAAAAGTAGTATCAAAAACAGCTACTTGAAAAACTTGGGGAAGTACTTTTTGAAAAGCTTTAATACTTATGATGTTTGCAGGATTGTGTAAGGGAGCTAGGTCGCATAAACTTTCAATTTGAGCAAGAGTTTTTTCAGTTAAAACAGCAGAATCGCTAAATATTTCTCCACCTTGAACTACGCGGTGCCCTACTCCTTCGATTTCTTCCAAAGTATTAATAACTTTTTTTTGAATCAAAGCATCTAGCAATAACTCTACTGCTGTTTGATGATTTAGCACTTCTAATACTTGTTTG
>NZ_BBIY01000125.1:0-909 GCF_000744065.1 'Chrysanthemum coronarium' phytoplasma | reverse complement strand
CATTTAAAAGATCATGAAATTGAAGGTTATTTAAAACATATTATCACCCCTTATCAAATTAGTTATTATACTTTCTTAGCTTTAAAAGATATTACCCAATTATGTCAAGGCAAAAATCTTTCTAATCGTGATTTAACCACTATTATTGAAGAAGCTTACAAAAAAACAGCTAAATGGGCTCAACAAAACCCTCAAACCCACGAAGTCATGTTACCCTCTGATATCGAAGAAGTCTTAAATTTGAAATTAAAAATAAAACCCGATCACCACCAAGTAAAACAACGCCGAACAGCTTGTGAAAATCAATACGCCCAATGGCGTCAAGGAATCCTTCAATATTTAGATAAACCCAAAGATGAAACCAAAACAGAAACCAATTTTACTTTTGATAGTTTAAACGGAATTAACTATTATCATCGTCGCTATTCTCAAATCCAATCTGAATTAAATAATATTAATCAACAATTAACTAAAATCCACCAAGAAAATAAAATCGCCCAATTAGAACAAGAATTAGTAACCTTAAACCAAACACCTGACAAATACGAACAAACGATTAAAGATAAAAACCAAGAAATAATCGATATTAAAAATAAACTTAAAAATCTTCCAACTCAAGAAGAAAATTTAAGAAAAGAATTAAAGCTGGTCGAAAATCGTCGCGAACTTCAAAAAGAACCATCTAACCTCGCCAACTACATCAAAGACCGTTATCCTTTCGACCGTTGGAATCAAAAATCCGTTACTTATGATATGACCACAACCAATGGATTTAAATTTTCTCGTTTCGATATCGGATTTGATAGTTATTTAGAAAACTATGTAAAATTAGAAAAACAAATCAACGAAGGCCCAGGTGGTAATTACTTAATCCTTAAATACAAAGGCCCTAAACACTTCTTAGATGAC
>NZ_BBIY01000126.1:0-889 GCF_000744065.1 'Chrysanthemum coronarium' phytoplasma | reverse complement strand
GTTTGGTGTGTAAAAGCTCCAAAGATACTTTTTTGCCAATACTTACTTCTCTTTCTTTGGAAACTTTAACTACGCGGACATTTTTTAAAATATTTTGGATTTCTGAGATGCGATGTTCTATTAAAGTTTGTTCGTTTCTAGCAGCATCATAATCAGCGTTTTCCGATAAATCTCCTTGTTCGCGCTCTTCTTTTAAAGCTTCTAAATTTTCTTTTCTTTTAACTTCTTTTAAAAAAGTTAATTCTTTTTTTAATTTTTTTATTCCTGATTGGGTAAGTTCATAAATTTTATTATTCATAAATAAAAGACCTTCTTTTTTTATTTTTTGATGGTTTTTTAAAATTCCTAAATTATTTTTTGAGATAAGAAATAATTAACCCATCAACTACATCTTGAAAAGTGGTGCAAAAATCTGGGTGATTTGTTAAAAAAGTTTGAAAATTATGCATTTTTTTGAAAATTCCTTGATTATTTTTAGTCGTTTTGGCTTTTTTAAAACAACTTAAATTAAGGTTATCAAAAACGATAATGCCTTGTTTTTTGAGTAAAGGAGCATATTTGCAAAATAACTTTTGATATTGGGCTTTGGCAGCATCAATAAAAATTAAATCATATTTTTTTAAATTGCAAGTAGGATAAATTAACGCCTCTGACCAAATGACATTTATGTGATAGGGAGTTTCTTTTAAAAAGTTTTTAGCTAAATTATAATTTATAAAATCTCTTTCTAAAGTATCAATTTTGGTGCTAAGAGAGCTCATAGCCAAAGCGCTATATCCAATGGCAGTTCCGATTTCTAAAATATTTGTGATTTTGTTTTGTGAAATTACATCAAGTAACAAAGCTAATCCTTGGTCTTGGATAATGGGGATTTTGTTTTCTTGGGCGT
>NZ_BBIY01000127.1:0-864 GCF_000744065.1 'Chrysanthemum coronarium' phytoplasma | reverse complement strand
TAAAAAGATTAAGAATCTTCATCTAAATCTATTTTTAAAACTTTTTTTATTTTATCTTTTTGTTCTTTTTCGCTCAATCTTTTTATTTGGAATTCATTTAATAAATTATTAGGTTTTTTTTCTATTAAATCATATTTCATTTTTACTGGATTCCAAACTTTAAAAGTAATATATTTTGAATCTATTTTAATATGAAACTTACAACGACGTTTTAATCTATTATAAATCTTTTCATTTTCATTTTCAAATAAATCATCAATGCTTTTAATAGTATTAATAATCATTAATTCACATGAAAATAATTTATGTTTACAACGACTTTTAATATTTGAATGTGTAGCATTATTGTCTAATATTACTATTAAATCAGATAAATCTATTGAATAAGAACGTATGTTGTCTAAAATAATACATTCTTGTCCTTTGTAATTATCTAAAATATCTTTAGAAATTGATGAAATATAAGCACTATAACCTTTATTTTTGGCTATTTTTTTAGATAAAACAGATTTACCTACTCCAGATGGACCTGTAATAAAAATACAATCCATTGGGTAATCTTTTTCAACATAATTACGATGATAATTATAATTAAATGTTTTTTTTATTGCTGAAGCATATTTACAATATTCATAAATATTTATTTTATCATGCATATTATATTCTTTAATTTTCCCTGATAGAATTTGATCGTTAATTTCTTTTAAACTTTTTATTTTTAATTTCATTTTAATATATTCCTTTTTAAAATATCTAAATTAATAAACAAAAATAATTATTCAATAGTTTCAATAGTTTTTATTTTTATCTTTATCATGCAAAATATAATTTATCATCTACATATATAAATATACAGTTTTTTAA
>NZ_BBIY01000128.1:0-864 GCF_000744065.1 'Chrysanthemum coronarium' phytoplasma | reverse complement strand
AACCAAAAACATATTTTTTTTATGAAAGAAGCTTTAAAAGAAGCCCAAAAAGCCTACCTCAAAGAAGAAGTCCCCATCGGAGCTGTCTCTGTTTTAAACCAAAAAATAATTGCACGAGCTCACAATAACAGAAACACTAAAAAACTTTTTTTTGGACACGCTGAATTTTTAGCCCTCATGAAAGCAGGCAAAAAGATAAACAGCCGTTTTTTAAATGATGTATCTCTTTATGTCACTTTAGAACCTTGCTTAATGTGTACAGGAGCCATCATACAAGCAGGAATCAAAAACCTTTATTATGGCACAAGCATGGAAAAATCATATTCTTTTAATGATATGTCATCTATCCAAAATATGCCTTTTATGGATAAATTAAATATCCAATCAGGACTTTTAGCTCAAGAAAGCATGCAACTTTTACAAAAATTTTTTAAAGAACTAAGAATCAAAAAAAATAATTTACTATCCCGATAAAAACAACAAAAAAACAAAAAAATAATTTCAGCAACCCAATAAAAACTCTTATCACAACCAAATTAGACCATCACAACCGATGGTCTTTTATTTTCAAAAAAACTAATTTGCCAATAATAAAATGTTGTTATTTTAAATATTGACACACCCTAAATAATACACCCTACATTAAAATTACAAATAAATACTAATAAAAAATACTATATTGAACCACATTTACCAAAAAATAAATAATAAAACAAACTAAAAAAAACCTTTAATATTTATATCTATTATCTATTTTACTTTTATCTTAACTATATTTATCATCAAAGGCAACCAACCAATCAAACACAAAAAAATAAAAAAATTAGAAATATTGCTAAAAGCCCAAAATATGAAACATTCCAA
>NZ_BBIY01000129.1:0-858 GCF_000744065.1 'Chrysanthemum coronarium' phytoplasma | reverse complement strand
TTTTGGTTGATGTTTTTGTTGTTTGGTATTTGTTTGTTTAGTTTGATTTGATTGATTTGATTGATTTGATTGATTTTTAACAGTTTCATCTTCCTTTTGGTTGTCTTTATTTGTTGTTTTAGTTTCTTCTTTTTGACAATTTTTGCATTCTTTACAATCTTTATGCAATTCTTTTGCTTGTGTTTCTAAATTATCTAAGTTATCTTGGTCTTTTTCTAAAAACATCTTAAAACCTCTTTTCTTGATATAATTATGTTTTTATTGCGTTACTTACAAGTATTTTGGCAGCCTGTTTAGTTATTTTTTTAATAAATTATAAATTATTACTTATTACTTATTACTTATTACTTATTATTTGTTATTTGTTATTGGTTATTTGTTGTAATTGTAATTATTAATTATATTTTATCTTACAATTATTTATTTTATTATTTATTCTTTTATTTGTTATTCTTAATCGTTTAATTTAGATAAATGAACTGCCAAATATTCCAAAATAGGAATAACTTTAGGATATTTCATCCACGAAGGTCCTACAACTGCAATTCTTCCTTTCTCATTAGGATTTACATCAAAAGGAATAGAAAGAATCATACAATCTTTTAAAGGGGTAAGTTGCAAGCCATCAGAAAATTTAAAAGACAAACTATCTTGATTTAACATAATTTTTAATAATTCTTTACGCTCTAAAAGACCCATAAATTTTTTAATAATTTCAGGATTACTTAATTCAGGTTTTTCAAGCATTTTAGAAACCCCCGAAAAATAAAGATTCTCTGAGGCAAAACTACTAAAAACTTCCATAAACAAAGCAATTAATTGTTCTTGAAAACAAATATATTTAGCAATAGTTTGTTT
>NZ_BBIY01000130.1:0-851 GCF_000744065.1 'Chrysanthemum coronarium' phytoplasma | reverse complement strand
AAATAATCAAACCGAATTAAAAAATTTCAAGGATTTTCAACTGTTCTTAACTGATCAAAAATTCGCTTTTGAAAAACAAAAGAAAAATTTAACTATCCAATTAAATCATTTAAAAGAAAACAAACCTCTTCCTCATACTAAAAAACAAGTGACATTCAAAGACGTTTACGGCATGGAAACAGAAAAAGAAGAATTAGAAGATTTATTAACTTATTTTAAAACCAATCAAACTTTAATTAACTTCGATCAAGTCCGCCCCAAAGGTTATTTACTTTATGGTCCACCAGGAACAGGAAAAACCTTTTTAATCAAAGCTCTTTGTGGCGAGGCTAACGTTCACTTTATTAATTTAATTCCTGCTAAATTTAGACAAAAATACATCGGTGAAGGAGAAAAAGAAGTGGAGAAAGTGTGGCAAGAAGCAGAAATTCATGATAAAACCATTATCTTTATTGATGAAATTGAAGGATTAGAAAATCGTAATGATTCCAACATTTCTTCAGGAGGAGTCAATGTGATTAATACTTTATTAGATAAATTAGATGGTTTTAATAGTAGTAATAAAAAAATTGTTTTAATGGGAGCGACTAATAACCTTCATAAAATTGATACGGCTTTACGCAGTCGTTTTAGTAAAGAAATCTATATCGGTCATTTAAAAGATTCCGAAATTGAAGGTTATTTAAAACATATTATCACCCCTTATCAAATTAGTTATCATACTTTCTTAGCTTTAAAAGAGATTACTCAATTATGTCAAGGAAAAAACCTCTCTAACCGTGATTTAACCACGATCATCGAAGAAGCTTACAAAAAAACGGCTAAATGGTCTCAACAAAACCCTCAAACTC
>NZ_BBIY01000131.1:0-827 GCF_000744065.1 'Chrysanthemum coronarium' phytoplasma | reverse complement strand
CGTTCCAAAGGTATTAATATTGTTAAAGCAGCTAATGAATTAATTGATAATAAGGAATATTTACAATTATCTTTTAGTGAAAAAAAATATAGAGATTTTATAAATTTTTCTTTTTTTGATAATTTTTATCAACAAATTAATTATTTGTGTGAAAAAATTAAAAATTCTTTAATTTCTTCTACAACTGTTCTTTGCCGTAGTAATGCTGAATTACAAAAAATTAAAGATGAGTTTACAAAAAACCAAATTCTTTTTACTACATCTGATAATAATAGTAAAGAAAATGAAATTATTTTGTCAACGATACATGGATATAAAGGATATGAAAACGAATACGTTTATTTAATTGGTTGGCAAAATCGAAATGAATTACAAGACAAAGTTTTAGAAAAAAAATTAATTTATACTGCAATAACTCGTGCTAAACGTGATATTGAAATTTTAACTTTGAATGATTCTTCTATTTTTATAGATTATTTTTATTCCTTAATAAAAAAAGAATTAATTTCTGATGATTTTACAAAAGGATTAAATGATAAAATTTTTGATTTAGATTATTTAAAAATTTGTTTACCTAATTCAAAAGATATAGAAAATTATGATGAATTATCTACTACTATTAAAATTTATAATGAAAAAGTTAACCAATTAGAAAAACAACATAAATTTAATCAAATTACTGAATCTTATTATAAGAAATGTTATTTAAAATTATGTGTTTTATTTAAGGAAATTTCTAAAAATATTTATAAAGTAAATAAAAAAGATAATGGTTATGAAACTCGTTTAAAAGGGTTTAATTATTTTATGTTTGAACCTTTGGAACG
>NZ_BBIY01000132.1:0-822 GCF_000744065.1 'Chrysanthemum coronarium' phytoplasma | reverse complement strand
ATGTATATACATGGTGGAGCTGGTTCTGGCAAAACTACCATTTTAATTGAAAAATTAAGACAAAAAGAAAAAGAAAAACCTTTAATTTTGGTAGCTACTAATGCTACTAAAAATATTATTTATGATAAATTATTTTCATCATTAAAAGAAGATTATCCTTCTTATAATGATGATGAATTAGAAAAATATTTAAAAGATAATTATGAAATTAGAACATTTCATAGTTTTGCTTATTCTTGTTATTTAAAATATAATATTTTTAATGAAACAGCAAAACAACGAAAATTTATTGATGATGAAACTAAATTAAATATTTTAAAACTGATTTTAAAAGAAAATCAAGATTTAAAATTGTATTTTAAAGAACAAAGAAAATATTCATTTAGAAAGCTTTTACAGGAATTAAATAATTTAATACGTTTAACTTTTCAAAAAGAAAACTGTTATTCATCTATTAAAATTGATGATAAAGTTTTAAAAAAATCTTTTGAATTGTTATTAAATTTGTATTATGAAAAATTAAATTATTATAATTTAATAACTTTTGATGGTTTATTAATTGAAACTAGTGATTTTATTGAATTTGTTGAAAGAAATAATGGTTTAATTTATAATCGTCCTGTTTTTATTGATGAATTTCAAGATTTAAATTATTTTTATTATTTTATTATAAAAGAACTTTTATTTAATAAACCAAATTCTTTATATTGTTTTGGTGATTATACTCAAAATATTTATAGTTCTTTTGGTTCTAGTGAACGTATTTTGGAACTTTTTGTAAAAGATTTTAAACCTGAAAAACATTTTTTAAATGTTAATTAT
>NZ_BBIY01000133.1:0-820 GCF_000744065.1 'Chrysanthemum coronarium' phytoplasma | reverse complement strand
GGGTTAAATCAGAAAGTAATAGTTTACCATTACTAGAAGAGAAATTATCATTAATTAAGGTGATTTTGGTTTGTTTCATTTCTTCTAAGATTTGAGGGTCAACGAAGAGAGTTTGATTTTTGGGGCGGTAATCAGCTTCTTGGTAAGTATTTTTCTTTTTGGAATGAGAGATAATATTGAGATTGATTAAATCTTCTTTTAATATTTTTAAAAAGTTTTTAATTTGAGTTAAATCGTTAGGAGTGGTTTTTGTGTTCCAACCCCCGATTCTAATTTCTTGACTAGTGTCGTTTTTCATTTCTTTTCTCTTTTTATTTGGTTTTTAGATAAAAAATAAAAACCCTAAATAGTTAAATTTAATTTTATATATACTTTTATGAGAGTGTATTAATGTTTTTATATGTGTAGATTTTATATATTTTGGTGTAAAAAAATAATTTAATTAATTATTTCTACTTTGTCTTCTCCAAAAAAATGAACCACTAAATCGACGATGATTTTCTTTTTGGCCTCTTCATATGAAAGATAAGGGTCTAAAAAACATTTTTGATATGCTTCTTTTCCGTATTGACGTAATAAATCATCGACATCTTTACAAGTTTGGTTGTAAGGCGGTAAAATGTGTCTAATTTCGTATAAAATGTTTGTTTCTTTAAGTTGTTCACCTAAGGCTTCGCTTCGTTTTCTCCCTGTTTCGTCGTTATCTAAGGCGATAATCACTTTAATCTTTTCTTTTTTGAGAATTTCTAATTGTGATTGAGAAAGTAATTGAGTGACACAAATGAGACCAACCACGTTTTTAATATTGTTTTGCCAACAA
>NZ_BBIY01000134.1:0-785 GCF_000744065.1 'Chrysanthemum coronarium' phytoplasma | reverse complement strand
GCCAACAATGTTATCTTTGTTTCTTTTAAAATCAATTAAACGGTATTTTCTTTTAACGCCGCCGCCACGATGTCTTACTGTAATTTTACCTTGGTTGTTGCGTCCGGCTTGGTCTTTATGAGATACCAATAAGCTTTTTTCAGGAGTTTGAGTGGTGATTTCTGAAAAAGCAGAAACACTCATATTACGACATCCATTTGTAGTAGGCTTATATTTTTTAATTGCCATAATTTATACCTGCCTTGTATTTTTTTAATCGTTAATCGTTGTTTTGGTTGGGTTTGGGTTTATTCGTTAGCAAGGATTTCGATTTTTTGTCCCGGAGCTACTTTACAAATAGCTTTTTTATAACCAGAAGTATAGCCTTCGAATTTACCTTTTCTTTTGAATTGTGGTAAAACGTTGCGAGTGTTAACTGATAAAACTTTTACTTGAAAAATGCTTTCTAAAGTTTTTTTAATTTCTACTTTATTAGCTGTTTTGGCAACTTTAAAAGTGTATTTATTTTGTCTTTCGATCAATTTATTAGTTAATTCAGTAATGATTGGTGCTTTAACTAAATCATAGTATTTATTCATTATTTTAAAACCTCTTCAAAATAGTTAACAGCATCAGCAGTTAGGACTAATTGTTTGCAATTAAGGATTTGATAAACACTTGCATGAGAAGCTGTTTCTAAAGTAATATAAGATAGATTGCGAGAAGCCAAAGCTAATTGTTCTGTCATTTGAGTAACTACAATTAAGGATTTGGAAGTGATGTTTAATTTTTGTAACATTTGTTGG
>NZ_BBIY01000135.1:0-773 GCF_000744065.1 'Chrysanthemum coronarium' phytoplasma | reverse complement strand
GGAATTTTGATTATTTTTAATAATTTTAGGAATTTTTTCCTTGAGGATTTTTTTATTATAAATTTTTTAAACAGTTTAATTTATTTCTAATTTGGTTTTTACAAAATTAAGTACTTGTTCTAAATTTTTAGTTTTTTTGGTGCCCCCTTGAGCTAAACTAGCATTGCCACCACCAGAACCACAAACCAAGGATACAGCTTCTTTAATCAAATTACCTGCATGTAGAGTTTTGCTTTTGCATAAAAAAACAATTTTTTCAGGTTGCACATAAGATAAAAATAAAACTTCTAAATGGTATTTATCAAAAATATGATTTATAAAAAATTTGAGAACTTCTAAAGGTTTTTCTTCTTCAATGGTTAACATCATTTTTTTGGTAATTTGTGGTGGTAAAAAATTAGATTCTGCTTGTACCATCTTTTTTTGATGATATTCTAAAACTTTTTTTTCAAAAAGAACTAAGGCTTGTTGTTGTGCTTTGATATGTTTTTGATAATTTAGAATATCTTGATAACTTTGGGTTATTGGAGGAAAATTTTTAACATCAAAAATGAGGTTTTGCGTTTGTAAGGATTTTGCTTTTTGGGTTAGTTGGTGCAAGTCGTTTTGGTAAGGAACTAATTTGGCGTTGAGACTTTCTTGGCAATTGTTATTACAAACTGCCTCAATGCGGTAGATACCAGAGCTAATGCTTTCGCATGACAAAATAGTAAAATGTTCTAAATCTTTAGTATTTGTGGCATGTGTTCCTCCGCATAAATCCACTGAAAAAG
>NZ_BBIY01000136.1:0-768 GCF_000744065.1 'Chrysanthemum coronarium' phytoplasma | reverse complement strand
TTTGAATTTGCCAATTTTAGAGGATAAAGACACTTCTTCATTTGATATGATTGCTTTAATTAGAGTATTCTCAAATGAGTTATAAAATTCTTCTGTTTTGGAAATTGAGGTTTTATTTACCTCAGCGATTTTTTTAATTAATTCTTTTTTTGTCATAATGATTTGACTCCTTTTTTGATTTTTTTGGAAAATTACTGTTATTTAAATTAAAATAGAGTTTCATATCCAATTGAATGATGTGAAACGATAGTGAAAATTTTAATTTTACTCATAATTTTTAATAATGATTTCTTGATGGATTTTTTTGTTGGTGAGATAATGGCTTGTTGTTGTTTTTGTTTTAATGATGTTACAGTTTGAAAATAAATGAAGAATTGGGGTTGTTTCATAATTGGTATATAACCATTTAACACCCCTTTTGGTTGTTTGGTGTAATTCCAAGGCTAATTGTTGATGATCAGTAAAAGAAAATGGTTTTTGGTAAAAATCTTTATCTTTAATCCCTTCATAGTAATATGGTGGATCGATAAAAAGAAAATCGCCTTGTTGACTATTGGCGATAACTTTACGAAAATCCGTACAATATAAAACATGTTTTTTCTTTTGGAAATGTCTTTGGAATGTAACTAATTCGTTTAAATTGATGATGGGAGTTTTTTGTTTGGGTTTATACCCAAAATTTGTTTTTAAATTACTTTGCTTATCATAACGAGTAATACCACGAAAAGCGTATTTATTTAAAACATAAAAGATAGCTGACCTGGTTAA
>NZ_BBIY01000137.1:0-758 GCF_000744065.1 'Chrysanthemum coronarium' phytoplasma | reverse complement strand
TGGCGGAATGGAAGACGCACTAGACTTAGGATCTAGCGCTTAGGCGTGCAGGTTCAAATCCTGTCACCCGTACCATGCAAACTACTTGTAAATGAAGGGATATGATGTCAATGGTAGCATAACGGTCTCCAAAACCGCTCGTTCGGGTTCGAATCCTGATATCCCTGCCAAAAAAATTACCCCAATAAAAATATTTTAATAAAATAAAAAAACAATCAATTTTTTGCTTTATTAAGATATTTTAAAACGCATTTTTTAATCATTTTGCTCTTAAAATCTAAAAAAACCTTATTTATCTTTTTCAAACTACCCAAAAAACAACTTTATCTTAAAAAACCACCAAAATCAATTGACAATTGTTTCTTTTTTTGATTAAATAAAGGTGTAGATATAAAGTTTTATGATAAAATAAATATAAGCTATATTTAAGTTTTTTATAAAGCTAACAAATAAAGTATAAAAGTTTTACAAACGCTTTTATTAGGAGGTTGGTTTTTTGAGATTTGAAGAATTGGTAACTTGGGTTTCCAATAATCCTTGGATTTGGGTTGTTGGCGCTGTTTTGTTCCCTGTATTGATATTTCTTTTAGTAAAATTAGTGATTAAAACGCTAATTTTCATTTATGTTGTTAATTTTCGTATTGCAGCTTTTTTTAGTCCTTCCAAACCGTCTAAAGAGAGCAAAAACAACGACAATAAAAACGAACAACCTCAAATTCCCAATGTTTTGATTAATAACAAAGACTTTGATTCTAATT
>NZ_BBIY01000138.1:0-743 GCF_000744065.1 'Chrysanthemum coronarium' phytoplasma | reverse complement strand
ACCATTGACAATGATATTTGTGCCACTTATTTTACTATTGGATTTAGCACTGCTCTCAATAATATTGTATATGCCATCGAAAAATTGCGCGATACTTCTGTTTCTCACAACCGATGCAGTATTATTGAAGTGATGGGACGCCACAAAGGGGATTTGGCTTTATTTGGTGGACTTGCTGCAGGAGCAGACGTTATTGTTACTCGCGAAAATCTTTTATCCCAACAAACTATTTGCCAAAAAATTAAATCTTTGCGCCAAGCAAACCAAAGACATGCTATTGTAGTTGTCACTGAACATATTTTTGATGTTGCAATTTTAGCCAAAGAGGTAGAAAATTACAGTGGTTTCGAAACTAGAGCCCAAGTTTTAGGACACATTCAAAGAGGTGGTAAACCAACTGCAGAAGATCTAGTCCTTGCTTTTATAATGGGAAGTTATGCCGTTTCTTTATTGCAACAAAACATTTTTAATTGTGCTGTTGGCACTTGCGGACTTAATTTGCATTACACTACTTTTGGTGATCTTTTTGAAAAAACTTATGAAAAAAATGAATTATTTAATGTAGTAACTAAATTGTTGTAAAATGATTGTAGAATAAAATATTGTATTTATCAAAATTAATTTTTGTACTTCCAAATCCCAAACCCCAAATAAATTACAATTGATTTTGATATAAATACTAAAAAAATAAAACGGAGTATATTTATGTCTACTGAAAAAAATCATTTCCCACACCCTTCCAA
>NZ_BBIY01000139.1:0-737 GCF_000744065.1 'Chrysanthemum coronarium' phytoplasma | reverse complement strand
AAACGAATAACTTCAAAACCTAATTCTTTTAATTGAGTGCTGATACCGTAAGTTGTAGGAACGCCATTAGGTCCCGAGGATTTTTTGGTATCTCCAATTAAAATTTGGCTTGCTAAATAAGTTCCTGTAGTGATAATGACAGTTTTGGCATTAATTTTTGTTCCATCAATAAGACAGACTCCTTGAACTTGGTTGTTTTGGATGACTAGATTGTTTACGAGCCCTTCCAATAGAGTTAAATTGAGGGTTTTTTGTAATATTTCTAAAATAATTTGAGGATATTCTAATTTATCAATTTGAGCTCTTAAAGCTCTTACTGCAGGACCTTTGGAAGAGTTAAGCATTTTGATCTGAATTTGTGCAAGATCTGCAGCTTTTGCCATAACACCACCTAAAGCATCTATTTCACGTACTACAACACCTTTGGCAGGACCTCCGATAGAAGGATTGCAAGGTAAGGAAGCAACTTGTTTTAAGGAGCCTGTAATGAGTAAAGTATTATGTTTTTTTGCCAATATTAAAGCAGCTTCAACACCTGCATGTCCTGCTCCAATAACAATGCTATCGTAGATCATTTGAGTACCTTTCTTGATTGTTTTTTTGGGTTTTATAATCATTTATTTATCATTTGTTTAATTTAATTCGTTTATTTCGTCTATTGTGTTGTCTTTGTTTTTGGGGTTGTCTTCATTGGGATTTTGGTCTGATTTGGGTTCAACAAAAGTTGGATTGAATTG
>NZ_BBIY01000140.1:0-721 GCF_000744065.1 'Chrysanthemum coronarium' phytoplasma | reverse complement strand
CAAGAAAACACCTATAGTGGTGCAATTAAACCTTTGACTACAAAAATCACAAACGACGCAGTTAAAATAACTAAACGTACAACTGAAAAAGTAACTTCTTGGTTCAAAAGTTGGTTTTAATTAAAATTCAAAAATTAAATGTGTTAAAATATTGGTATATTCAAAATTACCCGAAAGGAACTAATCATGTTTAATATTAAAAAAATCATTAAATGGTTTTTTATTATTTTAGGGGTATTTCTTTTTTTAATTATCGGTTTTATTGGTTTTATGGTTTTAACCGAAAAAAAATCAATAAATTACCGAAAGAAGAAATCCCTATTTTAAAAGAAACCGCATTCGAAAATATCGAAGAATGGTATGACAATAATAACAAATGTACAATGATTAAAGACAAATACACCTTTGATGGCCTTAATGGAGTCGGTTATTATCAAGAACAACTTCAAGAAAAAAAGGTAGTCATAACAATATTTCGATCGCTCAAGAACGCCTCGAAACCCAAAAAGAACCCTCTAACTTAGCTTATTACATCGAAGACCATTACCCCTTCGACCTTTGGAAGGAAAACTCAGCGAACGGATTTAAATTTTCTCGTTTCGATATCGGATTTGATAGTTATTTAGAAAACTATGTAAAATTAGAAAAACAAATCAACGAAGGCCCAGGTGGTAATTGCTTAATCCTTAAATACAAAGGCCCAAAAGACTTGATAGAAAAA
>NZ_BBIY01000141.1:0-720 GCF_000744065.1 'Chrysanthemum coronarium' phytoplasma | reverse complement strand
AATTAAAATATGCATCAAGTAATTTTATTACTAATTTATTAATGCCTTTGGAACAATTAGAAAAAGTCATTGATATGCCTACACAAAATGAATTGTTGCAAAAATATTTATTAGGATTTAAGTTGTTACAACAACAAATAAAAAAAGTGTTGCAAGATGAAGGAGTAGAAGAAATTGAGGCTCTTAATAAGCCTTTTGATCCTGCTTTGCACCACGCTTTAGAAACAGTGTGCGACCCTAAAAAACCTGATAAAACTAATTTAGCAGTTTTACAAAAAGGTTATTTATATAAAAAAAGAATTTTAAGACCAACATTGGTTAAAGTAAATGAATGGAGTGATAAAAATGACAAAAACGAATAAAATTATAGGTATTGATTTAGGAACAACTAACTCTTGTGTTGCTGTAATGGAAGGTGGCGAGGCAAAAGTTATTCCTAATGCTGAAGGTGGAAGAACAACTCCGTCTGTAGTTTCTTTTAAAGGTGATGAAATTATGGTAGGAGAAATTGCCAAACGTCAAGTAATTACTAATCCTAATACTATTAGTTCTATCAAAAGACACATGGGAGAAGCTAATTATACTGTTAATGTGGGTGGTAAAAAATACACTCCGCAAGAAATTAGTGCAATGATTTTGGCAAATTTGAAAAAAACTGCTGAAGATTATTTAGGAGCTCAAGTAAGTGAGGCAGTAATTACTGTTCCTGCTTATTTTAAT
>NZ_BBIY01000142.1:0-718 GCF_000744065.1 'Chrysanthemum coronarium' phytoplasma | reverse complement strand
TGAAGCTAATGTTCACTTTATTAATTTAATTCCTTCCAAATTCCGACAAAAATACATTGGTGAAGGAGAAAAAGAAGTGGAGAAAGTGTGGCAAGAAGCAGAAAGTCATTATAAAACCATTATCTTTATTGACGAAATCGAAGGCTTAGAAAATCGTAATGATTCCAATATTTCTTCAGGAGGAGTCAATGTGATTAATACTTTATTAGATAAATTAGATGGTTTTAATAGTAGTAATAAAAAAATTGTCTTAATGGGAGCGATTAATAATCTTCATAAAATTGATATGGCTTTACGCAGTCGTTTTAGTAAAGAAATCTATATTGGTAATTTAAAAGATCATGAAATTGAAGGTTATTTAAAACATATTATTATTCCTTATCAAATTAGTTATCATACTTTCTTAGCTTTAAAAGAGATTACTCAATTATATCAAGGCAAAAACCTCTCTAACCGTGATTTAACCACAATCATCGAAGAAGCTTACAAAAAAACGGCTAAATGGGCTCAACAAAACCCTCAAACCCACGAATTTATGTTGCCTTCTGATATCGAAGAAGTCTTAAATTTGAAATTAAAAACAAAACCCGATCATCAACAAGTGAAACAACGACGAACAGCTTGTGAAAATCAATACGCTCAATGGCGAGAAGGATTCAATCAATATTTAGATAAACCCAAAGACGAAACTAAAATTGAATGTCGCTATACCTTTGAT
>NZ_BBIY01000143.1:0-717 GCF_000744065.1 'Chrysanthemum coronarium' phytoplasma | reverse complement strand
CTCCTAAACAATCTTGAGGCGAAAGCCAAGCTCCAAATCCTGTTTTAAGTTGCTCGCATGCTTTTAATTTATCTTTTTCATCTTGACAAGAATTAGATTGACATGTATTATAATTCTTACATGCTTGTTCTTGTTTTTTTCATCTAGACAAAAAGGAGCAACAAAAGGAAGAAATCTTAAAATAACACTCATATTATTATTAACTTGATTATCATTATTAACTAAATCATAATAAGCATAATCAACTTCTTTTAATTCATTTTCCTTTTGTTTTGTTTTAAATGATAAAGTTAAATTAGAATCTATTGGAGGCAGTGTTGCTTTATATGTCATCTTTTCTAAATACTTTTCTAACTCTTTTAGACTATCATAATAAAGACTTCCAGAATACCATTTTATTTTTTTATTAGAAAGATTAAAAGTAAAATAAGGTGCATTAATACCAGTAGTAATTTTTTTAACAATGTTATTAATTTTATCTTTAATTTGTTTTTTTGGTCTTCTAAATATTCTTGTAATGTTTGTTGCATTAATTCAAGTATTTTTTGTCCTAATATTAGTTTTATTTCTTCTTTAATGGATTCTTTTAATTCATTTAATTTTGTTCTTATTTCTTTTATCTTGTTATCTTGTCTTTTTTATTAGTGCCTGTTAAAGGTGGTAATTCAGTAGTTGTTTTTTTCTTTAATGCAGCTAAATTATCTCTTGTTTTAGGAG
>NZ_BBIY01000144.1:0-709 GCF_000744065.1 'Chrysanthemum coronarium' phytoplasma | reverse complement strand
TTGTAAGTTAGTTACTTGTGCGACCATCATAAGTAATAAAGAATAAGAAGCGATATTAAAAGGTATTCCCAAAAAAACATCTCCACTACGTTGATATAGTTGCAAGGAGAGTTTGCCTTGATGAACGTAGAATTGAATTAAGACATGACAAGGTGGCAATGCCATTTGGTTTAATAAGGGCGGATTCCAAGAATTAAGAATCAAACGTCTGGAATTGGGATTGGTTTTGATTTCAGAAATTAAAAATTTGATTTGATCAACGCCATTAAAATCGCGCCATTGTTTACCATAAACAGGACCTAAATTACCGTGCTTTATGGCAAAAAGAGGATCATTTTTGATTTTTTCTACAAATTCTTTCAATGTTTCATTTTGAAAAAAAGCTGATTGTTGATATTTTTGATAAGGCCATTCATTCCAAATATTAACATTGTTTTGTACCACATAACAAATATTAGTATCCCCTTTTAAAAACCATAAAAGTTCGTGGATAATTGATCTAAGATTCATTTTTTTAGTAGTTAACAAAGGAAAACCTTCTTCAAGATTAAAGCGCATTTGGTAGCCAAAAACACTTTTGTTACCTGTATTAGTGCGGTCATTTCTAAAACTGCCTTTTTGCAAAATAAAACGACATAAATCTAAATAAGTATTCATAATTGTATAACTCCTTGTTTTTTAATTGAATAAATGTTTGATGTTTATCGGG
>NZ_BBIY01000145.1:0-706 GCF_000744065.1 'Chrysanthemum coronarium' phytoplasma | reverse complement strand
CGGTTTTATAGGGTGTTTTTAAACACCACAAGCCTCACATTCATCAATTTTTAGCTTTTGGGTTCGTGTGTAATAAAGGGTTTTTATCTTTTTATGATGAGCATAAAGATAGTATTTTTGTAATTCACGCGTAGTAATATCAGATGTAATACCAAGTTCAAACGAAATACCTTGATCAACGTGCTTTTGGGCAATGGCAATAACATCAATGAGGTCGTATTTGTTCATTTTATAAGCAGTGGTGTACATAAAGGAAGTTTGTTTTAAGGCAGGCATTGGACAGTAAGTTTTGGAGTTGCCATAGGTGCGTTCCTCTACTAATTGTTTTACAGGAGTCAAAGAAGGAGTTGCTCCCATAATGTATCCAATTGAGCCGTTTGGAGCCACTGCGAGGCGATGAGAATTGTAGAGCCCAAATTGCATAACATCTTGTTTGAGTTGGTGCCAATCTTTTTGCGTGGGCAAGGTTATGTTTTGGAACATTTTTTTGATTTTGGCAGTTTTGGGTAAAATTTCACCGCGATTGTCAAAATAACTACCATCAGCGTATTTGGATTGTTCAAAACGATAAAACTTTTTACCTGTGGTTTTAGCTTTATTGCAAGAATGAAGAAGGCTGTAAAAATTAACGGCATTGAAAAAAACATCAATTAAATCTTTGTTTTCTTCACTTCCAAAAGCAATGTAATTTTGAGCTAAAAAACCG
>NZ_BBIY01000146.1:0-702 GCF_000744065.1 'Chrysanthemum coronarium' phytoplasma | reverse complement strand
TTTCTTTGCCTTTCTTAACAATGAGCGAAGCAGGTCCACTTCATTTAGAATACAATATGACTCGCGCTAAATTCAATGAACTTACTAAAGATTTAATTGATCGTTGTTTGGCTCCTGTAAAACGTGCTTTAAGTGATGCTAAATTAGATATTGAAAAAATTGATCAAGTGCTTTTAGTGGGTGGTTCTACTCGTATTCCTGCAGTACAAGATTTAGTTAAAAATGAATTGAAAAAAACTCCTAATAAGAGTATTAATCCTGATGAAGTAGTTGCTATTGGAGCTGCTATTCAAGGAGGAATTCTATCAGGAGACGTTAAAGATATTTTACTGTTAGACGTAACTCCGCTTTCTTTAGGAATTGAGACTTTGGGTAATGTCTTTACTAAATTAATTGAAAGAAACACTACCATTCCAACTTCCAAAAAACAAGTCTTTTCAACTGCCGCAGACAATCAACCAGCAGTAGATATTCATGTTTTACAAGGAGAACGCCCTTTAGCAGCTGATAATAAAACTTTGGGAAGATTCCAATTAACAGATATTCCACCAGCACCGCGCGGAATTCCTCAAATTGAAGTTACTTTTGACCTTGATGCAAACGGAATTGTATCAGTTAAAGCCAAAGATTTAGGTACTAACAAAGAACAAAAAATTACTATTTCAGGAAGTGGTGCCCTTAAAGAAGAAGAAATTCAAAGAA
>NZ_BBIY01000147.1:0-698 GCF_000744065.1 'Chrysanthemum coronarium' phytoplasma | reverse complement strand
GGTAAATCTACTTTTATTGATGTTTATAAACAAAGTAATCTTAATCGTACTTTTTATGTATTAGAAACAACTACAAGCAGAATGCAGACCTTAATTCATCTTACCAAAGTCCTTAATCCTTATTTAGCACTCGTATTTGTCAATGAAAAAAAAGAACAAGAATTAGTATTTCAAACTTTACAAAATGACAGTCTCAAATTGCTTAATTACAACTCTGCTTTATCAGTTAAACAAAGAAAACAAAGCCTTAAAGCTATCCATAAATTAAAATATCAGTACGTAATTGCATCAGATCTTGCAGCTAGAGGAATTGATTTTGATGCTTCTTGTGTTATTCACTACAACTTACCTTCACACCTTGAATTTTTTTTCCACAGAAGTGGTAGAACATCAAGAATGGGCAAAAAAGGTGAAATCATTGTTTTGTACGACCCCCAAGACATTAAACAAAAAGACAAAATTAATAAATTAATTCAATTAGGAATTACTTTTCATCAAGCCTCTTTAAATAAAGATGGTTTTATAAGAAATCAAAATTACAAAACTATTACAACTACCAAAACTGATAAGCCAAATAAAAACAATAAAAATACCAAAAACATTCAAAAAAATCAAAACAATCAAACTAACCAAAAAACAATTACAACCAATCTAGCCAATCTAACCAAAAACAATTTTTCAAACAAAACAAATTTACC
>NZ_BBIY01000148.1:0-696 GCF_000744065.1 'Chrysanthemum coronarium' phytoplasma | reverse complement strand
TTGATTTCGCCTTATTATATTATTTTATTAGGATTAATTATTTTACCTATGGGTTTTATTTTATTTGATTCTTTTCAAGATACTAACCAACAAAACGCATTTTTTGCAACCCGTTTTACTTTACAACACCATCAAGAATTTTTATCCAATCAATCATTTTTATACGTCCTTGCTAGATCAATTGCAATTTCTATTATTGTTACTTTTTGTGTCTTTATCATTGTCTATCCTCTAGCCTATATGATTTCTCGCCTCAAAATGAAATGGCAAAGCTTTCTTGTCATTCTCATCAATGGCACTATGTGGATTAATATGATTATCAAAACCCAAGCATTAGTCCAAATATTTCATTTATTACAAAAAACTTTTAATATCAATCTTTTAGAAACTAATTTTGCTATGATTGTGGGACTTATTTATTTATTTTTACCATTTATGTTTTTGCCTATCTACACTTCAATTATCAAAATAAATCCCCAACTTATTCAAGCCTCCAAAGATCTAGGAGCAAACGAATGGCAAATATTGCAAAAAATTATTTGGCCCTTATCACTTTCAGGAGTACTTGCAGGCATTTGTCTTGTCTTTTTACAAACAGCAACTAATATTGTAGCTCCACGTTATCTCGGAGCAACTACCCAAATTACTATTGCTGAATTAATCGAAAATAAAGCTTTATTAAGTGGCGAAATCAAA
>NZ_BBIY01000149.1:0-693 GCF_000744065.1 'Chrysanthemum coronarium' phytoplasma | reverse complement strand
ATCCTTCAAAAAAACTATCGCGTTCATCTCGATCTACAAGACAAAACTGCTGGTTGGAAATTTAGTCAATATGAACTTAAAGGTGTTCCTTTGCGTATAGAAATTGGCAAACGTGGTTTAGAAAATGATGAAGTTACTATTTTTCAAAGATATAACTTTGCCAAACAAAATATCAAAACCAAAGATTTGCCATCTCAAATCCCGCAATTATTTAAAACCATCCACAATAACATGTATCAAAAAGCACTGCAACATTTAGAACAAAATCGCAAACAAGCTACCACTTATGAAGAATTTAAAACTTATCTCAAACAAGGTGGTTATGTAGCAATGAGTATTTCAGGAACTGATGCCGAATTGCAAATTAAACAAGAAACAGGAGCTACTGCCAGAGTTATTTTAGAAACTAATTTAATTACTGCTAACTGCCCTGTTACTAACAAAAAATCCCTTCAAACTGTCTTATTTGCTAGAGCTTATTGAAATTATTTTAAAAATGATTTGTTATAAAAACCAACCAAAAAGTTTCAACACATTTAATACTAAATCATTTCTCCAAATATTTTATTTCTTTTTATAAACATTTTATTTTTTACATTTTTGCCCCCACAACCACTATTTTTTAATTATTCAAAACTTTTAGGCTTGACATTTCATACTAAAAAAGCTATAATTAAGGAAGTGTGTTAAATA
>NZ_BBIY01000150.1:0-679 GCF_000744065.1 'Chrysanthemum coronarium' phytoplasma | reverse complement strand
AAAAATTGTAACTCCTGATGGCACTATCAAATTAAAAGGTTCTGGCTATAACGACGAACAAACATTTAGTGTTTGCCCAAACAATACTGCCTCCAAAAAAGGAATTGAAAAATTCTTAATTGCATCAGTTCTATGCTCTGAGGCTAAATTAGTTCCTACGCCAAATAAACCCCACCAATTTAAATTAATCGGTAATCCTACTGAAGGAGCTTTATTAATTGCTGCTAAAAAATACGGTTACAACATTGAAGAAGTAAAAAACAACTTAGAAATCATCCAATTAAACCCATTTACTTCCGAACGTAAAAAAATGAGTGTCTTAGTTAAAAACAACCAAGAACCTGCATATGACACCAATTCACAATATCTCTTTATTAAAGGAGCTCCTAATATTGTCCTTGAACAATGTCAAATGCAATACAAAGGTTCGCAAGTAAGTCCTTTTAGCCCTCATGAAAAAGAATCTTTCCTTAAACAAAACGACCAATTTGCAATCCAAGGATACCGCGTTCTTGCTCTTGCTTACAAAAAAATTGAACAAAATCCTCCCCTAGAAGAAGATATGGTTTTCTTAGGTTTTGCAGTTAATTACGACCCACCAAGAGAAGAAGTTAAAGAAGCAGTTAAAAACTTAACTCAAGCAGGACTAAAAATTACTATTATTACAGGAGATTACAGT
>NZ_BBIY01000151.1:0-666 GCF_000744065.1 'Chrysanthemum coronarium' phytoplasma | reverse complement strand
GTTTTTCAAAAGCGGGATGGGATAAATAAATTTCTCCCCTAACTTCTAAATCGAGATCTTTTTTTAATCTTAAAGGAATGGTTTTAATGGTCTGGGCATTTTTGGTAATGTCTTCTCCCCAAATGCCGTTTCCTCTTGTTAAAGCTTGCACTAAAATGCCTTTTTGATATTTTAAACTTATCGCTACGCCGTCAATTTTTAATTCAGTTAACAAAGAAAAAGTAGGAATTTTTTTGACAATACGGTCATAAAAAGCTTTGAGTTCTTCAAGATTAAAAACATTTCCCAAAGACATCATTGGAGTTTTGTGCTTAATGGTGCTAAATTTTTTTTCTAAAAAACCACCAATTTTTAAAGTGGGGCTATAAGGAAGTTTGAACTGGGGATAGCGGGTTTCTAAATTGATTAGTTCTTTGAGTAAAGCATCGTATTGTTGGTCGCTTAGATCGGGATTGCTTAGATTATAGTATTGGTAATTGGCTTTGGTGAGTTGTTTTACCAAGGTTTTAATTTTTTGTTTAATTAGATCAAAATTTTGCATTGCTTTGCACCTTTTTTATAAATAAAAATGTTTTTGGGGTTGAGAGTTTTTGATTTAGGATTTTTGAGTTTAGGTTTGATTTTTTTAGGTTTGGATTTAGGTTTTGGTTTTGGTGTTTGTTTTTT
>NZ_BBIY01000152.1:0-650 GCF_000744065.1 'Chrysanthemum coronarium' phytoplasma | reverse complement strand
CTTTCAGACTTAAAATAAATAACGACAATGAAGATAATCCAAAGATTTAATATTAATTTTCTTTTCTTATTCATGATTAATAAGTTATTTCTTCTTTAACAGTTCCATCTGGGTTGAAATAGGTTTCTTTTTTTATTCCACCTTTGAGGTTATATTCAGTAATATAGTAAATAGTTTTGCCATCTTCATAGTAATTAGTTCTTTTGATTAGTTTTTCTTCGGAGTTGAATTTCTCAATAGAGGCAATTGTTATTCCATCTAGGTTGTAAAATGTTTTTTTGATTAGTTTTTCTTCGGAGTTGAATTCCCTAATAGAGGCAATTGTTATTCCATCTGGACGATAAAATGTTTTTTTGATTAATTTGCCTTCGTGGTTATATTCAGTAATATAGTAAATAGTTTTGCCATCTTCATAGTAATTAGTTCTTTTAATTTCTTTTTTAGTTTTAGAATCTAATATTTTAATATAACCAATTGTTATTCCATCTGAACGATAAACTATTTCTTTTTCAGTATATCCAACAGATATTAATTGTTCCAAAGTATATCCAGAAGCTTTTAATTCTTGCAAACTAAAACCTGCATCTTTTAATTCTTTCGCAGTATATCCTGCATCTTTTAATTCTTTCGCAGTATATCCTGCATCTTTT
>NZ_BBIY01000153.1:0-642 GCF_000744065.1 'Chrysanthemum coronarium' phytoplasma | reverse complement strand
AAAGCCAAAAATACTCACTCCATCAAATCTCGTATAGGTGTAAATGTTCCTAAAGTTAATTTAGAAATGGATTTTATTTCTCCTAAAGATTATCAAGATATTGTTTTTGCTGCCCAACAAGATTTTGATTATATTGCTGCTTCATTTGTTAGAAGAGCTCAAGATGTCAAAGATATTAGAAAAATTTTACAAGAACAAGGAAATTCCAACATCCAAATTATTTCTAAAATAGAAAATCAAGAAGGTGTTGATAATTTAGAAGAAATCATTCAAGAATCAGACGGTATTATGGTTGCAAGAGGTGATTTAGGAATAGAAGTTGATGGCGAATTAGTACCACTTTACCAAACACGTATGATTACTAAATGTTTAGAATACGGCAAACCAGTTGTAGTAGCTACTCAAATGTTAGAATCTATGCAAAGAAATCCGCGTCCAACCAAAGCTGAAACTTCTGATGTCTTTAATGCAGTTAGAGAAGGCACCACCTTTACTATGCTATCGGGCGAAAGTGCTTCAGGTGAATATCCTGTAGAAGCTGTAACTTATATGAAAAAAATTAATTATCAAGCTGAAAAAGTAGTTAATTATCAAGCTTTATCATAAGTATACCAACTTAAAAACTCCAAAGAAAACCTTTTA
>NZ_BBIY01000154.1:0-640 GCF_000744065.1 'Chrysanthemum coronarium' phytoplasma | reverse complement strand
TACGAGCCAGGAAAAGACATTTTTTTAGGAATGGACGTTGCAGCTTCCGAGTTTTATGACAAAAAACTTCAAAAATACGTTCTTGCATCTGAAAATAACAAAGCTTTTAGTAGCCAAGAATTAGTTCATTATTACGAAACTTTAGTTGCTAAATATCCAATTATTTCAATCGAAGACGGACTTGATGAAAATGATTGGGATGGATGGAAATACTTAACCCAAAAATTAGGTAACCAAATCCAATTAGTAGGGGATGACCTATTTGTTACTAACACCCAAAAATTAGCTCAAGGAATTGAAAACAAAATAGGAAACTCTATTTTAATTAAATTAAATCAAATAGGAACTCTAACAGAAACCCTAGAAACAATTGAAATGGCAAAAAAAGCTTCTTACACCGCTGTTATTTCTCACCGTAGTGGAGAAACCGAAGACACAACTATTGCTGATTTAGCTGTTGCTACTAATGCGGGTCAAATTAAAACTGGTTCTTGTTCACGTACTGATCGTATGGCAAAATACAATCAATTATTAAGAATTGAAGACCAATTAGTAGAAGCTCCTTTTTTAGGATTAAAAACTTTTTATAATTTGAAAAAATAAATCCCAATTAAACACAAAACAAAAGTGATTTAATAAT
>NZ_BBIY01000155.1:0-626 GCF_000744065.1 'Chrysanthemum coronarium' phytoplasma | reverse complement strand
CCTTCATCCTTTTGATAAATGGAATGAACCCCTTTCTAACAGACCTGGCCATTATTTCAATTATTTCCACACAAATGATAAAGATAAAGATTCACAATTTGTAAATGATTTGCGAGTATCACACGTTAATCACACTGTAGGAGTAGAATACAAAGGCCCCAAATACCTTCTAGAAGAAGATAAAGACTTTTTCATGGATGAAGGTCTTTGATGTAAGTCGGTAGGTCGGTTGGTTCGTATTCTTGGTGGTGTCCGCGTCCTAGGCTAGCGATACCATAGAAGGTGTATTTTTTGTTTACTTGAGTATTATCTTTAGGTGGATTTAAGTATTTTAATAATCCTTGCTTCCATTCTACATATTGGTCTTCGCATTCTTTTCTTCTAGCTTTTTTTTCAGTGTCAGAAATTTTAACGTTTTGGAAAGTATTAATAGCTTCATCTAGGTCTGAAGGCAACATAACTTCGTGGTTGGGGTTTTTACGTTTGTGTTTTTTGGCTTTAATATAAGCGCTATCAATTATTTTTTCTTTTAAATTTCTAGTAGAATAATTTTTGCCTTTACATTTGTTAGAGATTTCTTTTAAATTAAAAGATAAGTGTGATAACTAATTTGATAATCAGATACC
>NZ_BBIY01000156.1:0-602 GCF_000744065.1 'Chrysanthemum coronarium' phytoplasma | reverse complement strand
CTTCTGCTACAAAATTTTTAGAATGAGCAGGTCCTTGCTCTTGGACTATTTTATATTGGATAGTTTTTTTTTCTGACTGAACTATTTCTTGTAATTGAGTTTTAAAATCAATAATATAGATAGTTTTGGCTAAGTGAGGTAAGACAATATTATGAAAAACTTTTTTGGCTGTCAAATATCCTAAATCAAGATAAATAGCACCAAATAAGGCTTCAAAAGTATCTGCTATAATACTTTTAGCATTAAAATCTTTGTTTTTTTCGCCTTTGCCTAAAAGAAGATAATTTTGCAATTCAATGTTGTGAGCGTAGATGGTAAGTGACCTTTCACACACCGCTTGAGCTCTTTTTTTAGTCATAATGCCTTCGTCTTCTTTGGATTGGGAATAAAGATAGTCAGCCATAAGTAATCCTACGATGGCATCTCCTAAAAATTCAAGTCTTTCGTTGTCTTCTTGGGGTGGGTTTTGTTCGTTAGAATAAGAGCTGTGGGTAAGAGCTTGTTTGTAAAGGGTAAGGTTTTGGGGAGTGATATTGAGGGTTTGAAAAAGAGTTTGGATGTTTTTCATAGGGATTGTTGGCTTTCTTTGGTGGTTTCAGAAG
>NZ_BBIY01000157.1:0-600 GCF_000744065.1 'Chrysanthemum coronarium' phytoplasma | reverse complement strand
TTGTTTGGATTTATTTTGATTTATTATCATTTTTTCTAATTTATCTATATTTTCATTAATTTTTTTAAAATTACTTT
The DNA here is from genome assembly GCF_000744065.1 of 'Chrysanthemum coronarium' phytoplasma. Classification (NCBI taxonomy): domain Bacteria; kingdom Bacillati; phylum Mycoplasmatota; class Mollicutes; order Acholeplasmatales; family Acholeplasmataceae; genus Candidatus Phytoplasma; species 'Chrysanthemum coronarium' phytoplasma. The sequence continues at coordinate 523 of NZ_BBIY01000157.1, read as the reverse complement.
GGGTTTCTTGTTGGAATTCGTCTATTTCCTTTTCAATAAGGTTAATTTTTTGTTTTAGATGATTGTTTTGAAGTTTTAAATTATGATTGTTATGAAGGTTAATATTATAACTAATGAAAAAACAAATGATAAATGTTGATATCATAATGCTTATGAATTCAAATATAAATTGAATTTCTTTAAATTTTTTCATTTTTTTCTCCTTTGGTTTTAAAAGTTTTTTTAAAATAAAAAAGACTCTAAATGAGAGTCTTTTGATAGGGGGATAAAATTGAATTTAAACATTTTTTATTAAATCTCTTTTAATTTTTTAATATATTCGAAAGTTAATGTTTTTATGTCCATCCAGGATGGTTTTTTTCATTTCTGCTTCTTTGACTTTATCGTTGTTGTGTTTATCTTGATAAAGGGATAAAGTTTTACGGACAGGGTTGAAGTGGAGGCGGAAATCGGTTAATTCGAAGTTAGCATCGCGAACACGTGCGCGTCCAAGGTAGTAGTCTTTGTCGTCTTCTAAGAAGTG
>NZ_BBIY01000158.1:0-587 GCF_000744065.1 'Chrysanthemum coronarium' phytoplasma | reverse complement strand
TTTTTGGTTTGCTATGTTTGATTTCATTTGAGCTTATTTTATCTAACATTTTTAAAGGTTTTAAAGGTTTTAATTCTTTTAATTTTGCAATAAAATCTTTTTGCTTGGGTGTTAATTTTATATCTTTTTGTTCACTTAATTGCGGATTAAGGTGGTAAATGCATATTTTTTTTTCAGTGTTTTTTTCTTTGATTTGTAAAATATCTTTGATTATGACAATTTTTTTCTTAGATAGTTTTGTAAAATGTTCTAATAGTTTTTCTTGGGATTTGTTTTTGGGATTTAAAAAAAGTTCCTTTTTGTTTGCGAAAAAACCTTTGAGATTTTCAGGAAATAACTCCTTATTTATAATTTTAATTTCTTTTAAAAAAGATTTTACAAATTCTTTGGGGAAAATAGTTTCATAAACTAAGGATTTAATAATGAAAGGAGTTTTTAACATTTCTTGGGATAATAAAAAAAATTCTTGATCAAAATAAGGAGTTTCATCTAAAATAGTTATTATTTCTTTTAAGTTCTTATTGAACTTGCTATTTTCTTTTAAATTGATAATATAGCCTAAGCGTTGCGAATTAGCATTACCAAAA
>NZ_BBIY01000159.1:0-583 GCF_000744065.1 'Chrysanthemum coronarium' phytoplasma | reverse complement strand
TGTTTAAATTAAACCTTGAAGGGATTTATAATTTTTTAGATTGGCACAATTATGCCCAAACTTTTGCCCCTCAAATCAAAGTCATACACCAAAAATTACATCAAGACCAACATCTAAAAGAAAAATATTTGGGTTGGTTATAACTACCCTTACATTTTGATTTGCAAGAACTTGAAAAAATGAAACAACTAAAAAATTCCCACCCCAATTTAGATGTTTTAGTAGTAATTGGCATTGGAGGCTCTTATTTGGGCGCCAAAGCAGGAATTGAATTTTTGCAAACGCACTTTAAAAAAACTAAGCCAGAAATTCTTTTTGCAGGTCATCAAGTATCAGGCAATTACTTAACTAATTTGCTCCATTATCTTAAAGACAAAAATTGAGCAATTAATGTTATTTCAAAATCAGGTACCACTTGGGAACCAGCCCTTGCTTTTAGAATCTTGAAAAAAGAAATAGAAGAAAAATACGGCAAACAACTTGCCAAAAATCGTATTTTTGTAACCACTGACAGCCAAAAAGGCGTTTTGTTAAATTTAGCCCTTAAAGAAGGTTATCAAATATTTGTTATTCCTGATTCTGT
>NZ_BBIY01000160.1:0-565 GCF_000744065.1 'Chrysanthemum coronarium' phytoplasma | reverse complement strand
GTTGTTATTTTTAAAAAAAGAAATACTCAATCATAATTAAAAAATATCAAAGAGGTTTATAGCCTCTTTTTTATTTTATATTTATAAATTTATAAAAAATAAAATAGAAATGTTGGAAAAAAATATAAGTGAAAATACCATCTTTTAAAAAACATAATTATTTTAATAATAATCTTTTCTATACTTTTAATAATATTTGGTTGGTTAGGATGGAAAAATAACTTTTTTGCTTTAGAAGCTTCACAAAATTCTATTAAAAATACTTCTTTATCCTCTAAAAATTTTAATTATAATGATTTACAAGATTTACCAAAAAACCAAAATGAAAAAATCGAAGAACAAGCTCCAGAAGCAAAAGAAAACAATTTAGATAATCCTAATCAAAAAGGGAAAAAAACATTGTATCCACAAATAACAGAAATTGAAGAAAATGAAGAAATAAAAGAAACACCCAAACCCAGCCCAAAAGCAACTCCCAAAACTAACCAAAACAACAACACACAAACTATCAAAAAAATCCTCATTTACAAAAAGCCAAAAATAAAAGAAAAGTGATGCAAAAAAA
>NZ_BBIY01000161.1:0-552 GCF_000744065.1 'Chrysanthemum coronarium' phytoplasma | reverse complement strand
CCAATTAAAGGAGTTTTTATAATGACATCTTTTGAAATTAGACAAATGTGGCTAAAATTTTTTGCAAGCAAAAACCATCACATCGCAAAATCATCTTCTTTGATACCACGAAACGAAGCTAACTTATTATGGGTTAATGCAGGCATTACCCCTTTAAAAAAGTATTTTGATGGCACACAAAAACCTCCTTTTAGACGCATTACTAACGTGCAAAAATGTATTCGTACCAACGACATCAAAAACGTAGGAAAAACCTCGCGCCATCATACTTTTTTTGAAATGTTAGGCAATTTTTCTATCGGGAATTATTTTAAAAAAGAAGCTATCCACTACGCCTTTGAGTTGTTAACTTCGCCTAAATGGTTTGCTTTTCCCTTAGAAAAACTCTACATCACTTATTTTTTTCAAGACCAAGATACTTATCAATATTGGCTTGACTTAGGAGTAGAAAAAAACCACCTTATTCCTTTAAAGAGCAATTTTTGGCAAATAGGTCCTGGTCCTTCTGGTCCTTGCACCGAGATTTTTTTTGACAGAGGAAAAACTTTTGAC
>NZ_BBIY01000162.1:0-545 GCF_000744065.1 'Chrysanthemum coronarium' phytoplasma | reverse complement strand
CAATAGGTTTTTGATTTTATTTTGCTAATTCATATAAAGCTTCTGTGTAAATGGCAGTTAAGGTAATTAATTTATCAATTGAAATAGATTCATTTTTTTGATGAATTAAAGAAATTTCATCGACAAAAGTAGGTCCAAAAGGTACTAAATTAGGGGCACATTTTGCAAAAGAACCACCACCCACACACATAGGTTTGGAAACTAAATCATTAGTATGTTTTTGATAAACTTTTAATAATGTTTGCATTAATTCACTTTTAGGATCAACATACATAATGGGATGATGAAGGGCAGTTTTGAGGCAAAAATGTTGGCTCTTGGCTGCTTTTTCCAATTGAAAAAGGATTTTTTCAAATGTAATTCCTTTAGGATATCTTAAATTAACAGTGAAAAAAGCTTGATTATTTTCTAATTTTAAAACTCCAGAAAAACAAACCAAATTATAAGTTTCTTCATCAAAGTGATTAATGCCTAATTTTTTTCCATCCAAACTATCTACCAAATATTGATCCCAAAAATCAACCAAAGTATTTGTAATTCCCAAT
>NZ_BBIY01000163.1:0-540 GCF_000744065.1 'Chrysanthemum coronarium' phytoplasma | reverse complement strand
ATTTTAATTACTTTTGTAGCTATTACTATGAATGCAGTTTTTATTGGATTAGAACGCGCCAAGGAAAAAACTAGATTTGTCTTAATCCTTAATATTTGTCTTATTATTACAAGAATTAGTATTTCTTTTGCTTTTAAAGCAATCAAACAAAACCAAGTTAATTTAATTGATTTAGCCCTAGCTGATTTAATTGCTAATTTATTGCTTACTTTGGTAACTTTTTATTGTATGTTTAGTTCTAAAAATATTTTTAATTTGCAATTTAAAAACCTAGTCTTTTCTAAACGCACAGTAAAAACTATCCTGAAATTAGCAGGAACATTAATTATTGCCAAATCTACTTATGAAATTGGTAAACTCATTATTCTTGCTATGATAGACAGTTATTTTACCAAAGATCAAGAAAACTTAGTAGATATTTTTGGATTTGTTATGGCAGTTAATGGTATTTTTTATGCTATTTCTAATTCTTTTGAAGATAGTCAATCTGCTATGGTATCTCAAAGTGTTACTTTTCAAAGCAATAGCAAAACTTTTAAA
>NZ_BBIY01000164.1:0-540 GCF_000744065.1 'Chrysanthemum coronarium' phytoplasma | reverse complement strand
GACAAAAAGACAAGTCCTAACAAAAACCATACATGATAGACCATCATACAAGCAACTGAAACCAAAATTAAAAACAATAACTTAGTTGCTCCTTGGATTTTATAAATGAAAGTATTACCTGGTAAATATTGTAACATACTATTTGCCATAACAACAATCCTCCTTTAAAAAAGCCAACATTTGAGTTAACAAAACATTTTTTTGTTCTGATGTAAATGGCAATTTATTGATAAGAACAATCAAGCTGATAGGATTGAGAGAAGTTTTTTGCATTAAAGACATATCTGTAAAAATTTTTAAAGGAGTAGTATTTGCAATAATTTTTCCTTGTTCCAAAACCAAAGTTCTTTGAGTATAATTAAGCATTAAAGACATATCATGAGTAATAATTATAATGGTAATTCCTTTATTATTTAACTTTTGTAAAAAAGTCATAATTTGTGTGTGATGTTTTAAATCTTGTCCTATGGTAGGTTCATCCAAAATAAGAATTTGGGGTTGCATCACTAAAATAGAAGCAATGGTAAGTCTTTTTTTTTG
>NZ_BBIY01000165.1:0-534 GCF_000744065.1 'Chrysanthemum coronarium' phytoplasma | reverse complement strand
TTTTTTGTAGGCGATTACTGAGTTTTTTAAAAATATTGTTTCTTTTAAAAAAATCTTTTTCTTATTACTTATATTATAGCATTAATAATTTTAATAATTTAAAGTTTTTTTAAGTTTTTTAAAATTTATAAATAATTTTATTTATTTTTTTCCAACAACAAAAGCCGTCTAACAATTAGACAGCAAAATTAATTAAAAATATTGAATTTAAAATAATTTAATCAAATTAAATTAAAGAGAAATTTGAAAATTTTGAATATAATTATTTTCAAGATATCTATACCAATATTGACATTCAACTTTATTTCAATATTTTAATATCTGTATCTTTTTTTTCATAATCTTTTTTAAGTTTTAATTTAAGTTTTTGTAATTTAAAATATTTTTTAAAATTCTTATTAAGAAAATGATTTTTTGGTTGAATACCAGATAAATTTAAACTAAAATAATTAGAATTTTGAAATTGTTGTGAATTCATATAAGATTTACACAACAAAGTCAAATTATGTGGAATTTTAATATTTTTTCCATTGA
>NZ_BBIY01000166.1:0-527 GCF_000744065.1 'Chrysanthemum coronarium' phytoplasma | reverse complement strand
ACAAAACAAAAGATATAAAGCTTCTGTGTAAATGGCAGTTAAGGTAATTAATTTGTCAATTGAAATATATTCATCCACTTGATGAGCTAAAGACTTTTGATTGGGGAAAACAGGTCCGAAAGGAACTAAATTAGGGGCACATTTAGTATAAGTTCTACCACCACTACACAAAGGCGCAGTTAAAAAATCATGAGTATGTTTTTGATAAATATTTAATAAAGTTGTTATTAATTCGCTATTGGGATTGATATACATAATAGGATAATGAAAATCAGTTTTTAAAAGAAATTGATTCTTTTTGGCTGCTTTTTCCAATTGAAAAAGGATTTTTTCAAATGTAATTCCTTTAGGATATTTTAAATTAACAGCGAAAAAAGCTTGATTATTTTCTAATTTTAAAACTCCAGAAAAACAAACCAAATTATAAGTTTCTTCATCAAAGTGATTAATGCCTAATTTTTTTTCCATCCAAACTATCTACCAAATATTGATCCAAAAAATCAACCAAAGTATTTGTAATTCCCAAC
>NZ_BBIY01000167.1:0-520 GCF_000744065.1 'Chrysanthemum coronarium' phytoplasma | reverse complement strand
TTTTTATCAATTTGACGGAAAAACTATTGAATGTATCGCGGAGTACGATAAAGGTACTTGCAAACTAGTTAAAGATACTACTTATCAATCTGATGGTAAAACTATTAGAAAAATAAATGAATACAATCAATCTACTGGTGAATCGATTAAAGACATTTATTATCAAATTGATGGTAAAACCATTGCTTATGTAAATGAATACGATGATAACGGAACACTAATCCAAACAATATATTACAACGACGATGGAACTGTTAAAGATATCATTAACTTTTAAAATCAAAAAAATAAAAAGGAGAAAAAAATGAAAACAACCAAAAAAGAATTTATTGATGATTATGGAAGTAAAGTGATTCAAAAATACAACGCCAAAAAACAATTAATCGAAGAAATACATCATTATCGTGGCGATGGTCCCATCAATTATATTATTCAATATAATCCATTCACTGGTCATAAATTAAAACAAACGAAATATCATCAAAATTTCTTGGTCGATCAAATTATTAAATACGATAAA
>NZ_BBIY01000168.1:0-519 GCF_000744065.1 'Chrysanthemum coronarium' phytoplasma | reverse complement strand
AAGATGTTGCAAATATTAAAGGTACGGTGTCTGCCAGCATTATCAAAAAATTGTTCCAAAATCTACTAAAAAAAGAAGCGATCAAAGCATTGCAACTTTTGCACAAAGCAATTGATTCAGGTAAAAACATCGACCTTTTAATTTTAGATTTAATTGATTCTATCAAAGATTATTTAATTTGGAATGCCAAAAATAAAAAAGATTCCAAAACATCGCCACTTTCCCAAGACCAAAAAATATTATTGCTTGAAGAAACAAACCACATTGATCATTTTTTAAGAATCTTAATTAAATTACAACAAGACCTCAAAAAAAGCGATCAAAAAAAATCTTTGGTAGAAATTGCCTTTTTGCAAATATGCTCTCTACATTCTTTTCAATTTCAAGCCAATTTACAAGAAACCCAACAATTTGTAACAAATAAAACAAATATTTACAATAATGAGCAAGCATCACTTGCATTAGATGAAACAAATGCCAAAGAAAATTATGAACCAACAAAGATTACCCAAAAAAATA
>NZ_BBIY01000169.1:0-507 GCF_000744065.1 'Chrysanthemum coronarium' phytoplasma | reverse complement strand
TTTGTTATTTTTAAAAAAAGAAACACTCAATCATAATTAAAAAATATCAAAGAGGTTTATAGCCTCTTTTTTATTTTATATTTATAAATTTATAAAAAATAAAATAGAAATGTTGGAAAAAAAGATAAGTGAAAATATCATCTTTTAAAAAAAACATAATTATTGTAATAATAATCTTTTCTATACTTTTAATAATATTTGGTTGGTTAGGATGGAAAAATAACTTTTTTGCTTTAGAAGCTTCACAAAATTCTATTAAAAATACTTCTTTATCCTCTAAAAATTTTAATTATAATGATTTACAAGATTTACCAAAAAACCAAAATGAAAAAATCGAAGAACAAACTCCAGAAGCAAAAGAAAACAATTTAGATAATCCTAATCAAAAGGGGAAAAAAACATTGTATCCACAAATAACAGAAATTGAAGAAAATGAAGAAATAAAAGAAACACCCAAATACAGACCAAAAGCAACTCCCAAACCTAACCAAAACAACAACACACAAA
>NZ_BBIY01000170.1:0-503 GCF_000744065.1 'Chrysanthemum coronarium' phytoplasma | reverse complement strand
AGGGTAATGATTAATTTGGTTGTACTTCGGCTGGCCGCCTAGTTCGCTCTGCTCGTCTTTGAATACTTTCAGACTTAAAATAAATTAATTTTCTTTTTTTATTATTCATAATTAATAAATTATTTTTAATGAAACAGTTCCATCTGGGTTATAATTTATTTTGTCAATTTGTTCACCTGTTTGAGAGTCAAATGTTTCTATGCAATCTAGTGTTTCACCATCATCTTCATATGTTACTTCTTTAATTTTTTTACCTGTTTGATAGTCAAATGTTTCTATGTAAAAAATAGTTTTTCCGTCTTTTTGATAATGAATTTTTTGAGTTGTCAAAGTATATCCAGAAGCTTTTAAATCTTGCGAACTATATCCAACAGATATTAATTGTTCCCAAGTATATCCAGAAGCTTTTAAATCTTTTAAATTAAAAATACGAGATTCTAAGAAAGCTTTTTCCAAACCCTTATCATTAATAAATAATTTCTTAAAATCAGAAATATTTTGAT